>JAWOCV010000027.1:0-6803 GCA_046483585.1 Marinilabilia sp. | reverse complement strand
ATCAAAAATGATAATTGATGCAACAGGTGATGGCGACGTTGCGGTATTTGCAGGAGCGCCGTTTGTGCTGGGTTCAGAATATAATAATGTGCCTTTGTGGTATGCTATCCGCAGGCAGGCTAAACCTGGGCCTACTCAATCAATATTTCAAAGTACTGTGGATGTTACCAATATTGAAGACTATACCCGGTCGGTGCATGTTGGTTTGCGAACCGGTGGAGATGAATTGCATGATCATCAACCGTACCTGGCTCCCAGAGAATCGAGACACACAATTGGCGACGTAGTAACCACGCTAACGGATAATTTAACCTTTAAGGAATGGGAGGATGTTATAACTATTCATCGCAGTAACACGGACATGAAAGGTTACCACGCTTCCGATTGGTTTCGAATTGGGCTTATCCCGCCAAATTTAAGCATTGAAATCCCCTACAGAGCCATAGTTCCCAGGAATGTGGAAAACATAATTGTCGCCGGAAAAGCAATTTCTACCACACACGATTCTTTCCCTGCAATCAGAATGCAACACGATTTGGAAAACCTGGGAGGGATTGCTTCTTTGGCCGCAGTTGAAGCAATAGATGATAATGTCCTGGCCCGTAATATTGACATTAGAAAATTTCAACGAAAACTGATAGGCAAAGGACTTCTGCCAGAGGCAATTTTGGAGAGAGAAATAAAGGAAAGGTCTTATTCTTCCGAAGAGATAAAAGAGTGGATAAAACAATTTGATCCTGAGGTATCTTTAAAATCCTATGGCAACACGGAAATGAGTGAAATAAGATACGCAAGGGTTCCTTTTGTTGAAGTGTGTACTTCACCTCCGGAAATAGCAATACCCGCTTTGGAAGAAGAACTAACAAAGAGTTCAGGAGAAATGCAGTTGAGAATTGCGCGTGCATTGGCAATGCTTGGATCTCCCAGTGGCGCAGAAATCATTTTCAACGAAATAGATAATCAGCTAAAAAGTTCTTTGCCGCTTTTGAAACAGCATGTTCAACATTCTGGCGACAATAATAGAACACCACCTGATCAAGGGGCAGCGCCAGTTTGTGCAAATCTTATTTATGCGCTTGGAATGACCCGAAGCGAGCTGAATTTAATATCGATTGAGATTGTGTCAGAGCTTTTTAGGGCTGAAAGTATTGATGATTTTAAAGTAAAGGACAAGGCGTTATTTTTTTATATCGATGCAGTTTGTTACGCTGCAGATTTGATTGGGAATAAAATGGTCATTCCTTTCCTGCAAAAAATTCACAATAATAAATTTCTGAACGGCAGATCTTTAAAAGAAGGGATTGAAAAGGACCATGTTCTTGAGCGGCTTTCATTAATGGAATTGATACTGGGCAGGTCTCTGGCGCGAAGTGGAAGTGCGGAAGGCTATGAAATACTGATTGAATACCTGGATGATATGAGAGCGGTGCTTGCTGAATTCGCACATAACACTTTGGTTAAAATTTCTGATAATGATTTTGGCAAAGTTAAAGATAACTGGGGAAAGTGGTTAGAAGATAATCGCTCTGAACTGATGCCGGTTCCATTAAAGAACAGGCCAGTAGGTTAGGAATTTGAGAACTTATGATCTCTTTGGAAAAAGGAAAGCAGGGAATGAAAAAAATAGTTGTGTTAAAGACTCGGAGGTTAAAAAAAAACTTAAAACTTATTAAATAAGTGTTATGCTAGATTATATTTCAAATACAGCGCTTTGTCTTTTTATCCTTTTAGGGATATCAAATTTGTCTTGCGCAACTGGAAATTCGTTCGATGATGATAACAACGGCATCATCGATGATGAAAAAGGAAATGACAATTCTGAAATTGATCCATACCAACCTGATGATAGTGAGCCGTCACAGGAGATCAATGGTTATCGATTGGTTTTTAATGATGAATTCAATCATGAAGGGCCAATGAAAGAGGAATTCTGGAACGCTGAAACAGGATTCAGACGGAATAACGAAGCTCAGTGGTATCAGGCAGCATCACCGGAAGAGAGGGATAAAGCACTGAAAAAAGACAAAGATTAATGCTGCTGGTTTTTTAATGGTATTTTAATTCTTAATTCAGGATTGTTCTCATGTCGTTGTTGAAACCCTGAATTTTATTACCAATGAAAAGGTAAAATAATTCCGGAAGTTGGAAATATGCGTTGAGTATTTTTTATAAATATATAGTCATGAAGTTAAATGATTTATTAGTATTTTCTCTGATTGTTATTGGTTTGCATGGTTATCAACCGACCTATGGAAAAACTTTTCTTGCCGGTTCCACAGCACTGATTGAAACGGGGCAGGTTGATTCAGAAGAAACCAGGTTGGCACCGTATGATGATCCTGAGGTGACCAGTATCAACCTTGAACCATACCGGGCAACTTTCACACTTTATGAGAATGCTGAAGCTGCTACTGGGGCCGCGGGGACAACCTCGCGTACTTTATCTTTGAATGGGCTTTGGAAATTTCAAATGGTATTGGGTAAGGAGCACGTGAATCCGGACTTCGTGCAGACGGCTTTTGATGATGATGACTGGGCAGATCTGCCCGTGCCAAGCAACTGGCAGCGCCATGGATTTGGACTTCCGGTATATTCCAATTCCACCCTCAATACAGAGCCGGATGAGGTCGGTCTGTATCGCCGGACCTTCACCGTCCCCGAGGAATGGTCGGGGGGGCGAACCATTCTTCATTTTGCCGGTGTGAAAACAGCCTACCATGTCCATATCAATGGTAAAGAAATTGGATACAACGAGGGTGCCTTCCTGCCCGGCGAATTTGATATCACGGATAACATAAAGAAGGGGGAAAACACCCTTGCGGTAACGGTGTACCGTACGGCTGCAGTCAGCGATATCGAAAATTTTGATACCTGGCGGCTTTCCGGAATCTTTCGGGATGTGACGTTGCTCAACCGGCCTCAGACCTACATTGAGGATTTTGAGGTGCAGTCTCCGCTAATTAATGACTATCAGGACGGTCAATGGCGTGTTCGGGTGAACGTTCTCAATAAATCGAAGCGAAAGACGCCCGGTTTGAAGCTTGTTGCTTCAATACTGGATAACAAAACCGGCGAGCGGATCCACTCTGAGACGCTCGATGTTCCAAGGATTAATCAGGGAGATATGGCGCAGGTTGAGGTTGTTAAAATTCTACCGGATATTCGGCCCTGGTCGGACGAAAAGCCCAACCTGTACACTACTGTGATTGAGCTGCGCGACAATCAGGAGCCGCTTGAGGCCGTTTCTGCAAAGACCGGATTCCGCACAATTGAGGTTAAGGGACGCCGATTGCTGATCAACGGGGAGCGACTGATTTTCCGGGGCGTCAACCGGCATTCATGGGACCCCGATTTGGCCCGCGTTCCACGACCTGATTATCTGCGTAAGGAACTGGAGCTGATGAAGCGCTACAACATCAATTCGGTTCGAACCTCACACTACCCCAGCGATCCTTCCCTCTACAAATTGGCCGATGAACTGGGTATTTTCATCATGGACGAGGCCGCACAAGAAACGCACTGGAAAAATGACAGAGCGTCCCGCGACGGTTGGCTTCAGCCTCACCTCGTCCGCATGCAGGGTATGATTGAGCGTGACAAGAATCATCCCTCCGTGGTTATGTGGTCGACTGGAAATGAATACTTTTCAGGCCCCAATACCGATAGCATGGCCCTCTATACCGCCGATCGTGATCCCTCGCGCCCGATATTTGAGGAAGGAAGAACAAATAGAGACCCGGAGATACAGCCCTACAAACGCTATGAGAAGGAAATACTAAACACTGCCTACGAGATTTCACGGCCCGAAAGCCTCCTGAACTTCGCCAAAGCAGATCGTCCTGTCGTTGCTAAAGAATACATGCACGCCCGGGGCAATACGCTCAACCGGTTTTATCAATTATGGGAATTGATGCGCGACCCTCAGCACCAGAACCTCAGTGGCGGCTTTATTTGGGATTGGAAAGACCAGGGTTGGCGGGTAGACGCTGGCGACGCGAGATCTTTTCTGGACAATGGGGAGACCATCGGCGAGGTTTGGCATGCGCATGACGGATCCGACGGGGTTACCGACTCAGACCTGAATATTACGGCGAAGTTGCTTGAGGTCTCGAAAGCCCAGCAGCAGCTCGAAGTCCGGGCTGTTAGCGGGAAAATGAACACGTACGAGGTCACCAATTACTATAAGTTTACCTCCCTGTCCGACTTTGTCACCACCTATGTTATTGAGCATAACGGTGAACCGATCCATCGGGGTAGCCTTGCAGGTCTGGAGGCCGCACCGGGTGAATCCACCGAATTCAGTATTGATGTGAACGAACCGGACCTTGGGAACGGGGAGTATTGGGTGACATTTGAATTTTTTCTGAAAGAGTCCGTTTCAGGTATCCCGGTAACCCATGCATTGGCCTGGTCACAGTTGCCTTTGAAGGATTATGAACCTGCAACCGTTATGGATGAACCTTCCCGGCCGATGAGGATTTACGACGACGGGAATCATTTTATTATGAAATTGGACCGCGTCAGATATGAGATTTCCAGGGAGAGCGGAAAAATCACCTCATGGCAAATCGATGGAAAGGAACTGCTGCAGGATGGAAACGGTTTTGAGCCGACCATTTGGCGCGCCCCCATTGCGCCTGATGTCCCCGGATGGGGCGGCAACGATAAACGCTATTTGTTGCCCTGGAAAGAAGCCGGGCTTGATCAGACCGAACTGGTCGCATCAAGTGTGAATCTGGCTGAAGACAGCACAAGCCTGGATGTGGAGTTGTCGATGCAGGCAGGTGGTGAGGCAATTGCGGTTTTCAGGCAGCGTTACACGCTTCTTGAAGATGGCTCTTTGGCTGTTGGAACTTTTTTCCAGCCAGGTGCAACCGTCGAATCACTCATATCACTCCCGCGCCTGGGTATCGCCTGTGAATTGAATCCAAAATTCAATCAGGTTATGTGGTTCGGCAAAGGGCCACAGGAAAACTACATCAACCGCCGAGAGGGTGCGAGAATTGGAAAGTATTCCCTTACTGCAGAGGAGATGTACACGAACTATCTCGAACCGCAATCATGCGGCAACCGCTCCCTGATCCGTTGGATGGAGATCACAGACATGTCTGGCAGTGGTTTCCGGGCTTCTTTAATTCCCGGTCATGAACTGAAGAACCGAATGCAGTTTCTGCCGGCAGACGAAGCGATTGATCAGGCTGTTGCAGGTCAGTGGTTCGAGTTTACAGCCATACCTTATTCTGAAGATGAACTGGCCCCCGCCTCGCTCTTTTCCCAGTTACCTCCGTCCAGCGGTGTTTCGGTGCATCTCGATCTTGAGCAAAGCGGCGTCTCTCAAAAACCCTGGCCGCCAAGATGGCCTGAGGATGAAGTGCAGCCGGTGAAAAAAGCATTCGTTTTTATACTGAAGCCTTTACCCCGCGATTAAAAGGACAGACCGTAAATTGAAATGCCCACGTGGTAATGATTAATATTCATACTACGCACAGCTTAGGGATTGTAATGAAACAAGTTAAAGCGTCAAGTTGTTTCGGCACAATCCCTTAGTTCGTTAGGTTTTAATAATTGCGGTTTATCGGACAACAAAGAATTGAGTATTTGTTGGATCATTGGGCTCAACACAACGAAATCTAACGATCTATTTATACTTAAAAATGTAAAATAAAAAATAGGAAAAGTGATGTATTTTGTTTATATTCAAAGTGTTAAGCTTAAATATATCAACAAAAAAACATCACCTTCCAGATGAAAAATACGAAAAAGTATTTAAAAAACCAATCAAAAGTTGTTAAGTCCTCATTTTTAGGAATTAACATCACGAAGTACTCTGGTCTAAATACGGTAGCGAAATATATGAACCGCCAGCACATAGTAAAATCCATCAGCTCATCGTTCCCAACCGAGTGGCATAATGCCACCAAGTTTGGTGTCAACCAGGTATTGATGGCCATAACTCTGGCCTCTATCAGCGGGATAAGCAGGATAACCAGGATTGCTGCTTTTAGCGGTGACGGATTGGTGAAGGCATTGTTGAGACTGGACAAAGCAATAAACGAGAACGCCATTTCCTCCACATTGAAGAGCCTGGGGCAAAACGGTGCACGTAAGCTGCAAATGTTGTTGCTGTCAAGAAACGCCCGTTGGGTTCGTGAAAGCGGACTGGAATTCATTACGCTGGATGCCGATTCCACCGTAAAATCTGTTTGTGGCCACCAGGAAGGAGCTGATAAGGGCTATAATACAACAAAGAAAGGAGTCAAAAGCTATCACCCATTGCTGGTTTTTGTAAGCGAGATGAAACTGCTTTACCACACCTGGTTCAGGACGGGATCAGCCTATACAGCCAATGGTGTTGTTGAATTCTTAAAGGAAGTACAATCCAGTCTGCCGCGGAATATCAGGAAAGTATTTTTCAGGGCAGATAGCGGATTTTTTTCAGGAAAGTTATTCGACTTACTGGAATCCTTTTCCTGGGATTACCTGGTCAAGGTAAAATTAAAGAACCTTGAAAAGTTACTCGAATCACAAGTATGGATTGAAATTCTTGGTAATAAAGGCGTTGCGGTATGCTCATTTAGCTATAAGGCAAATGGATGGGAAAAACCACGGGTATTGAAGGCTATGCGAACCGTAAAGGAATATGTTCGGGTTACCTATCTTGGACGGGAAGAAATATTACCGGTTTACCAGTATGTTTGTTACATCAGCAGCTATGATATGGATGCTACCCAGTTGCATGAGCTTTACAAACAGCGCTCTACCAGCGAGACTTGGATTGAGCAAGTAAAAGGGCATGCGATGGC
>JAWOCV010000020.1:0-9327 GCA_046483585.1 Marinilabilia sp. | reverse complement strand
GTTGTTGGGCAGCAAACGGAACCGGCCGTATGAAACAAAATCAACAACTCTGCCGGGCTGGAATTCTATACCCACATGCCCGCTGAAAAGGCCGCTGAACCATTTCATTTCCGGGGCCCTTTGCCTGAGGGCCCGTAATGGTGGCTTGTGTAGAAAAAGAACTTTTATTGATAGGGGATAATTCCTCATTTGGTTGCCTCTTATCAAAGATGCACCGCTTCCCCCTTAATCCACAAATACCAACGGTCTTCGTCGATGACGTGTTTCAGCATAAAGTATTTTCCGTCAGTGGTCTGCACTTTGAAGTACCGGGCGGGGGGAAATTCAGATCTGGTATCGGTCTGGTGCCAGCGGTCTATGACTTCCCGAACCTCGAAGTTCATATCAAACAGAGAAAAACGCACAGGTTGTTCTTCAGCCTTATAGCCGGCATAACACTCCACCCTGACGGGAATGGTTTGGCTCATGCGATCAATGGGGCGTCTGAATGATCGTGTCATGATTGAAATTTTTCGGCTGTTCTTCCTTCAAAATTACCAATCTTTCTTCATTTTTCCATTTTTCTGGCCGGTTTTTTCTGGGAGCTGGAACTAAAAAAAGTGCACCATTTTACTGATGCACCCTTTTTGGGGATTGGATACACTGGTGTCCGGAGTAAAATAGAAAGACCAACAATATCTGTCCATATAACCTATTGGTATTGAAGGTGAAAAAGAAATTCTATTATTTCTTCGGTTAAAAGTGTATTTGAAAAAGGCCAATTTTACCTGACTTAACTCTTTATTAGAGTGATCAAGAAACTTTCAGCATAGCTATCCCCTTTTTGTATTTTAATCGCGTTGAGATTGTCCCCTAACATAATAAAAAAGGCCATCTCATTTTTTTTGAGACAGCCTCTTAAAGTAAGTCCCTTAACAATTGTTAAAACCAACTTTTAATTTGATCCCAAGCTCCTTCAAAATCACCATCAATAAGATGGTTACACAATTCATATACTTCCATAGTTTCGGAGGGTACATTTTTGCCACCATCAACCATTACTGTATCACTCACATTCATTTCTACAACGCCTATAGCGATTAAATCTAAACTTTTCATAAAGCAAAAAAATTAAATTTTACAAAAAATAGTTTTAGGTTGGTTAAATTAACCAACAAACCGTTTTGACATACGGCACATTTAATAATTTTCAAAAAAAAATAAATCAACTTTTTCCGGGCGTTGACCATCTCCCAATCACAAAAACACTTTTTAGCCGGCATATCAAATGTCTTTGATCATGGTGCTAATTTATTGTTGCTCCGTGCATAAAAAAAGCACGGAAAATTATTTTTAAAAATTCCAGTAGATACCTAAAAGGCCTTTACTTTTGTGTAGTTTTCTATTCTTCCAGAAATAGGTTAATTCTATAGGTGGATTTTGTTCCATAAAAGGAGGTCTTCTTTACCCTCATAGGCTTAAAATTGGGGTAGAATTAATTGCTTTTGCACATGTTAAAATAGAACTGAAACATTAGTGTTGTTTTCTATGATATGACCAAATTGTTTCTCGGAAAAAGCGACGATGATGATTTGCGCAAAATTGGCCCCTGTTTAGGTTATCGAGAACTATGGTACAATGTTCATATAGCGAGATTTTCGCATGTCAAGACAGATTCTCGAGACCAATCTATCATTGTTTCAGACATCAGAGAGAGGCCCATATCTGCATTGCTTTTAGGGCATATTGCATTTATTTACGAAGAGATTGAAAGGTACTGGAACTTAAAGCATCAAAATTGTTCTTAAAAAAGCAGCAGAACTGACACATAATTTGTACAAATAACCTACACCCTTCCAGAGACAAAACATACTAAATCTCGCTTACTGCAAATGGACGAAGATCAATTCGAATTATAATAAATTATCAACAAACACTTTTTGTCTGTTGCAACGCTGAAAACAAAAAAAAGGCACACAATTTTTGATGCACCTTTTTTCAAATCCTTCAGCTTTATTCTGTTGAGCGAAATCTATTTGCTTGCAAAGAAGCCTTGCCAGTCAAGGTTTATTGTTAACTGAGTTGGCTATTTCTTCTTCCCGGGTTTCTTCCCCTTTCCTTTCTGCACCTGTTGCTGTTGTTTCGACATTTCCTCCAGCCGTGCCTGGAACTTCGATTTCTTGGCCGGTTTCTTCTGATTGGCCTGTAATTTTGCCAGGATGGCTTTTTCATCTACAAACTGCCTGATCAGAATGGTCTGTCCGATGGTGATAAGTGTGGAGATGAAATAATAATAACTGAGACCTGCCGCAAACCTGTTGAATATGAATATAAGCATGACGGGCATAATGTACATCATGTTTTTCATGCCGGGCATTTGCGATGAGCTTTGTGTCATCTCCTGGTTGATCCGGCTGTAAGCAATATTGGTCACTGCCATCAGAAGGGTGAAAAGGCTTACGTGATCTCCGTAAAAAGGAATGGTAAAAGGCAGATCGGCAATGCTGTCGTAAGTGGAAAGATCTGTCGCCCAAAGGAAGCTTTCCTGCCTCAGCTCGATGGAGGAGGGGAAGAACCGGAACATGGCAATAAGGATGGGCAGCTGCAGAAGCATGGGCAAACAGCCCCCCATGGGATTAACCCCCGCTTTCCGGTAGAGCGACATGGTGGCCTGCTGCCGTTCCATTGCCTTGTCTTTGGGGATCTTCTCGTTGATCTCATCGATCTGGGGTTTCAGCACCCGCATTTTGGCTGTCGACATGTACGACTTGTAGGTGAGGGGGAACAGCACAACCTTGATGAGAATGGTCAGGATCAGGATGATGATGCCGTAATTGGACGTAAACCCTTCCAGGTAGTTGAATATGGGAATAATGGCAAACCGGTTGATCCATCCGAAAATGCCCCAGCCCAAAGGCAGAATCTCATGAAGGTTGAGTCCCTCATACGATTTCAGTGAATAGTAATGCGTGGGGCCGAAAAATAAACTGAAAGTGGCTTCATCGTCCTCGGTAAAGTCGAAGGGAATGGCCACTTCGGCGGTGTTGTAGCGCAGGTAAGGACTGGTTTCATCTTCTTCCACGGCGGTCTCCACTGAGGCACTGCTCATGTTATCTTCGGCGATCAGGATGGAGGCAAAAAACTGGTCTTTGAAAGCGATCCATCTCAGGGGTGTACGAATGTCCTCGTCATTGCTGCCTGTCCCCGAGATGTTGTCCACATCATCCTGGAAATATTTATAGTAGAGTCCGGAATATTGCTGTTCAAACTGGCGACCCTGTTCCTGGGCGGGCATTTCCTGATACCATTCCAGGTCGATGGCGTTGCGCGGAGTGGAGAATTTATTGCCCAGATTGCGGGAATTGATTTTATGGTCCACCATGTAATCATCTTCCTGGAGCTCATAACTGAATTCGAGCTGCTCCCGGTCGGGACCTGTGATCTCAAATGTTACAGCCTTCTCGCTTTCCCTGACGACATCGAAATAAAGGTCATTGGTATTGAAGATGCGGGTGTTGTATGTAAAGTTGAAACCGAAACGGTTCTCATCCCCGTCGAAAAGGACCAGCGGGCGTCCGTCGTGGGTCTTGTAATCTTTTACTTCCACCGACTTTACCCGTCCGCCACGGCTGGAGAGGGTGACTTTGATCTGCTCGTTCTCCAGGGTGATGAGTTCCTCTTCGCCATCGACGTAAGGAGCGAGGATGCCGGCTGCTTCTTTCCGGGCGCTTTTTTCCTCATCGGTTTCTGCACTCTCTTCGGAAGGAGGTTCTTCTGTTTGTTCATCAGGAGTGGCTTCCGGGGTTTCTTTCTCTGCTTCAGCCTGTTGTTGTTGTTCAACCCGGTCGATTGAATCGAGCTGTCGTTTTCGCTCCTGCATTTCTTCTTCCGAGGGTTTGTTCATCCACCAGAAGATGGCCAGAATACCTGTGATAAGTAGAAGTCCTGTTATTGAATTTTTGTCCATTTTTGTGCTTTGATTTATACATTCTTCATTCCGGTTGTCATGAAGATGTATGTCGAATTTACAATGCGTTTTTTGCTTGTTCAGTCTGTTCCGGGGCGTTCATTTCAGATAAATGCCTGTCCCGGGGCAAATTCGTTGTTTTATTTCCCTGTTGTTTCTTTTTCATGCTCGATGGCTGCTTTGATAAAGGCCATGAACATGGGATGCGGTTTGATGACCGTACTGCTGTATTCGGGATGGAACTGGACGCCTACAAACCATCTATGGGCGGGGAGTTCTATGATCTCAATCAGTCCTGTGTCGGGGTTGGTTCCTGTTCCGATCATACCGGCAGCTTCAAATTTCCGGATGAACTCGTTGTTGAATTCATAGCGGTGGCGGTGCCGCTCCTGCACCGAGGCCACTCCGTAAGCATTCCGGGCCAGACTGCCACTCTTAAGATCACAGTCGTAAGCACCCAGTCGCATGGTCCCGCCTTTGTCTGTGACGTTCTTTTGTTCTTCCATAAGGTCGATCACCGGGTTGGGAGTGTTGTGATCGATCTCCCGTGAATTGGCCTTATCAAGTTTCATTACATTCCGTGCAAATTCAACCACAGCGCATTGCATTCCCAGGCAAACGCCGAAGAAGGGCACATCCTTTTCCCGTGCGTATTTCACGGCTATTAGTTTGCCTTCAATCCCGCGGTGCCCGAAACCGGGGGCCACCAGGATACCGTGCAGGTCTTTCAGTTTGTTCTCCACGTTATCGGGATTGATTTTCTCGGAATGGATGAGCCGGACGTCCACTTTATGATCGTTGTATGTGGCGGCATGGATGAGGGATTCAATGATCGATTTGTAAGCATCGGCCAGCTCTACGTATTTGCCGATGAGCCCTATGCGGACCGTTTTTTTGGCCGACCGCAACTTATCGAGAAAGGTTTTCCACTCTTTCAGTTCTGGTTTCCCTTCCACGGGAAGTTCCAGCTTTTCCAGGATGATTTCGTCCAGCCCTTCTTCCTGCATTTTCACAGGCACTTCATAAATTGACGATACGTCGATGGATTGTATGACGGCCCGGTTTTCTACGTTACAAAACAGGGCCACTTTTTTGCGGATATCGGTGGAAAGGTCACGGTCGGTACGCAATACAAGGACTTCGGGCTGAACCCCGATCTCGAGGAGCGACTTGACTGAGTGTTGAGTGGGTTTTGTTTTGAGTTCCCCGCTTGAAGGGAGATAAGGGACCAGAGTAAGGTGAATGACCGTTGCCCGGTGGCCGAGTTCCCATTTCAGCTGACGAACGGCCTCGATGTAGGGCAGCGATTCGATGTCCCCCACGGTACCACCGATCTCGGTGATCACTACGTCAAATTTGTGCTTGGTCCCCAGAAGTTTAATGTTACGTTTGATCTCATCGGTGATGTGGGGAATGATCTGCACCGTTTTGCCCAGGTAATCGCCTTTCCGCTCTTTGTTGATCACGTTCTGGTAGATGCGGCCGGTGGTGACATTATTGGCCTGGGAAGTGGGAACATTCAGGAAACGTTCGTAATGCCCAAGATCGAGGTCGGTTTCTGCACCGTCCTCGGTGACATAGCATTCTCCGTGTTCGTAAGGATTGAGGGTGCCGGGGTCCACATTCAGGTATGGATCCAGTTTCTGAATGGTAACCCGGTAACCGCGGGCTTGTAGCAACTTGGCCAGTGAGGCGGATATGATGCCTTTCCCCAATGAGGAAGCTACACCTCCCGTGACAAAAACATAACGCGTATCGGGCACTTTTCCACTGTTTTAAGGTTCAACGAATGGGCTTTATTGATAAAAATCAAAGCACAAAGTTAGCAAAAAGTACCCGGAATGCGTGTGGTTTATTAAAATATGTGGAAAGATGGTCATCTGTTGGCCTTTGTCAATAATTATTGATCAATGCGATAAACCCGCCAGGCAGGCCTGTCTGCCGTTTTATGTATATCGAACCATCAATTTTAATGTTTTAACATCAAAAATCCAGAATGTTTCTTTTTCATAACCCGCCAGGCAGGCCTGCATAAAGAAATTTATACATTAACTTTATACAACCTTTGTCATGCTCGTTTCATAAGGGAAATAATTTTTGAAACGCAGTTCGTCGAAGTCAATAGTTCAGGCTAAAAAAAATTTTTCTATCTATTTCTATATTTCAGACATAATGGATTCGGTGCCGGTCTCTGACGTTCTGCCTGCAAAGAATTCGCCCATCCTGAAAACCGACGTTGTCCTACGAAGCTTTAGCGTAGGACGGCTCACCTATTATATCCTACGAAGCTTTAGCGTAATAGGACAACCTACCTCCCTACTGGCCTATTCACCTACTGACCTACTGACCTACTGGCCTACTCACCTACTCACCTACTCACTTACTGGCCTACTCACCTACTGACCTACTGGCCTACTCGCCTACTGGCCTACTCGCCTACTGACCTACTGACCTACTGCCCTACTCCTCATTCTCCATTTCCTCGATCAGGTCAAGCTTTTGGTTCAGCAACTTAATGTTGCGTTTTCCGTTTTCTATTTTGTTCTCGAAATCGCGGACCAGAGCTTCCGAGTTTTTCGATTTGGTAAAAAACCCGATGTTGTTTTCCCAGAGGATGATGTCGTTTTCCAGTTGTTTAAGTTTGCCTATGATTTTGTTGCGTTCCTGGTCGACACGTTCGTTGAACTGGCCCTCGCTCTTCCAGTTTTCCAGCTTGTTGCGGAATTTCTGGAGGGCTTTGTTGTTCTCATCCATATTCAGGTGGTCGAATCGCGCGTTGATCAGATTGCGGAACTCCTGGTTGACCCGGTCTTTCTCCTTGATGGGGACAAACCCGATTTCCGACCAGCGGCGCTGGAAGTCCTGAAGTTTACGGAAACTCTCTTCGTTGTTTTCGCCGGGTTCGTACTGACGGAGTTCTTCGATCAGCGCCTCTTTTTGTTTAAGGTTTTCCTCCTGAGTTTCATCTTTCTTGCTAAAAAACTCGGACTTCCGGTTGAAGAAGTGGTCACACGCGCCACGGAAACGTTTCCAGATGGCATCTGAATGTTTGCGTGGCACCGGTCCGATCTCTTTCCATCTTTTCTGGATGCGGATAAGCTCCTCGGTGGTGTTTTTCCAGTCGGTGCTGTCTTTCAGAGCCTCGGCCTGTTGTACCAGCTCATTTTTCAGTTGCAGGTTATTTTGCTGTTCCTCTTTGTAGCGTTTGAAGAAGTCCCGCTTATGGTCGAAAAAGGCGTCACAGGCCTTGCGGAAACGCTGGTATATCTCCTGGTTCTCTTTTTTCGGGGCAAAGCCGATGGTTTTCCACAGTTGCTGGATTTCAATAATGGCTTTACTGGTTTTTTCCCATTCCCGGGGCGTTTTGAGCTCTTTTTCCAGGGCGGCTTCCACTTTTTCACAAAGTTCTCTTTTGGCTTCCAGGTTTTTCTGGAGTTGTTGTTTTTGTTCCTCGAGATATTCCTGGTGTTGCTGGTTGATCTTGACGGTGGCTTCCCGGAAGCGTTCCCATAGTTCTTCTTTCTTATCGCGGGGTACCGGTCCCGTTTCGCGCCACTGATCGTGGTATTTCTGAAGGGTTTTGAAGGCTTTGATGACCGAAGGTTCCAGGAGCAGTTTTTCGGCCTTTTCGCACAATGCCAGCTTGGCCTCGTAGTTTTTCTTCAGATCGAGGTCGCGCAGCTCCTTGTTGATCTTAATGTAGTTGTAGAAATTTTCCACGTGCAGGTGGTAGTTTTCCCACATGTCGTGAACTTCACTCTGGGGAACGGGCCCGATTTCGCGCCAGCGTTTCTGCAGAGCCCTGAACTCATCAAATGTGTGTTGCAACGATTCCTGACGGTTGACAAGATCTTTGATGCCTTCGATAACTTCATATTTGGCGGCCAGGTTTTTCTTTTTCTCCTCTTCGACCTGCTCACGCTCTTCTTCCCGTTTTTTGCGGTATTGTTGTATGAGGTCCTGCATCGCATCGGAGAGAGAGTCGTGGGGCGGAGTGAAAGCTTCGGCAGGTTCACCGGAGGCCAAAAATTCTTCTCTCAGTTTGGCGATCTCTGCGGCACTTTTGCGCTCAAACTCTTTCCGAATGGCTTCTACGTGCCCCTTGATGGTTGACGCCGGGAACTCGTTCAGCAGTTTCTTGTAATATTGCAGGAGCTCTTCCCTTGAAAGATCCGAATAATCGACATCTTCTGGTGGCTTCTGTTCATCTCTTTCTTTTTTCTTTTTGGTTTCGGAATCGGATACTGAACCTGTTCCGGATTCCTCCTCGGTCTTTTCCTCTTCGGCTGATGCTTCGGTTTGAGCGGATGTTTGTTCATCCTGTTCTTCAGCAGCTTCTTTCCGGGGTTGTGTTTCTTCCTCTTGGGAGGCTTCCTCTTTTTCGTCAGGATCTTTTTGATCCGTTTCTTCTGTTGTTTCGCCGGCTACCTGGGGCTCTTCTTGTTCTTCGCTGCCGGTTGGTTCCTGTTTTTCAGGGGCGTTCTCTTCAGGTTCAGAGTCTTTCATGACTTCTTCAGAATCATTTGGATCCGTCTCTTTGCTTGGTTCATGCGTTTCCGGTGACTCTTTTTCCGCTTCGCTGCCGGATGGTTCGCGGTCTTCTTCTTTTTTTCCGCCAGAGGGCTCAGATTCATCCCGTTCCGGTTTTCCGGCAGGATCCTCTTGGTTTTCAGCCTTCATGTCCGGTTCCTGTGGTTGTGAGGGGATCTGGTCCCCGGGCGATTTGCCGGCGGCTGATGTTTCATTTTCGGTCTTCCGGGTTGGGTTGATGTTCTCTTCCGGCTTATTTTCAGGGATATTCCCTGATTCCAAATTCACCTGTTCTTGAGATGATTTGTTTAGATCGTTGGCTTCCATCTTTTTTTGTTTTAAAGATGCGACAAAGCTGATTGGTGCTTATCACTTCATTTATTTTCTATTACGAATCTATCAAATATAGTCTAATCATCAAACTATTTTGTATCAAATTGAAGGTTTTTGCCCCGGAGATTAAAATTAATCCTTCGCTGAAGCTATTATACACTTTCACACTTTCCGGGAAACAACCCTGGCAACCAGCAACCAATCCCCCAATTAACAGTAGATCGTTAGATTTTTAGATTTAAGATTAAAGATGATTTATTTGTTACTGGAAACCAGCAACCAATTAACCAGCCACAGATTCTTCGCAAGCTCAGAATGACGCGGAACCAGCAACCAATTAACCAATTAACCATTCAACCAGCCACAGATTCTTCGCAGGCTCAGAATGATCTGGCAACCAGCAACAAGCAACCAGCAACAAGCACCCAATCCCCAATCCCCAAATTAACCAATTAACCAATTAACCATTCAACCAGCCACAGATTCTTCGCAGGCTAAGAATGACATCTGGTAAAAAG
>JAWOCV010000010.1:0-6231 GCA_046483585.1 Marinilabilia sp. | reverse complement strand
AAAAGATCATCTGCCATGTTAAAGACCAGGAATCGGCATACGTCAGCAATAGTCAACCACATCGGGTTTCTGATGTGTCGGGAGTGTAATATGTCTTGTCAAAAGAGAAGAGAGTTCTTTGTGCCTTAAATTCCATCTCCTTTATTAAGGTAAAAGGTCTCTCGAACATCCGGGAGGCCTTTTTTAATTTGAAAAACCAGTTACCATGAACCATTTCATCAACCAACAGCCGGAATTTCTGCCCATCTCGATCAATGTAACCGGCAAAAAGATACTGATCGTGGGCGGGGGCAATGTGGCCCTTACCAAGGTTAAGAGCCTTCGCCGTTTCGATGTTTCCATTACAGTAATTGGAATTATGATCGAACCCGCATTAATGGATATGGATGATATTCATATTATCCGTAAAAGTTATGACCCTTCTGATCTTGAAGGCTTCTTCATGGTGTATGCCTGCACCGATAATAAGCACACCAACCTAATTATCCAGGAGCATTGCCATGCAGGGAATATTCTGGTGAGTTTGGCAGATAATCCCGTACGCAGCGACTTTGTTTCTCCGGCCATTTACAAGAAGGATGATCTCACGGTGGCTGTAGGCTCAAATGCCAGGGACGTGAAGAAGTCTGTCGGAATCCGTGACCAAATAAAAAAAAACTTCGAATCTGGTTTAGAAAGCCCGCTTACGTATGAAGCAAATAATTATGACAGGCGAAGGGATTCTCCCACCTTTCGCAATGAAGTTCATGATCAAAGAGGTCGGGTGGTTTTGGCGGGTTTTGGTCCGGGCGACCCTGGATTGATGACGTTAAAAACCAATCAGTACCTGCAGGAAGCCGATGTGATTTTCCATGATTCATTGATCGATGTTGACTATCTGGAGCATTACCGGGCCGAAAAGATTCTTGTGGGAAAGAGAAGCGGTCGTCACCATATGAAACAGGACGAGATCAATCAACTTTTGATTGAGGCTGCTGTCAATGGAAAAAAAGTGGTCCGGCTCAAAGGGGGAGATCCTCTTGTTTTCGGTCGCGGAGGAGAAGAGATCCAGACCCTGACCGAACAAAATATTGAGGTGGAAGTTGTCCCCGGCATTACAAGTGTTTTTGCTGCAGCGGCCCAGTATCGTATTCCGCTCACGCACAGAGGCATTGCTTCGTCTGTTGTCTTTTGCGCCGGTCATGATGCTTCGAACCGTCCTTTCCCCAAAGCCAACACCCTGGTGTTATACATGGGAGCCCGTCAGCAGTGTGAAATATCCAAAGCGCTCATAGAAGAGGGTTGGAGTAAAAATACCCCCGTAGCGCTTATGAGCAACATCTCAAATCCCGGATCGAAGGCCATCATCTCTCAACTTGGAAAACTGTGCAGGGATCAACTCATGCCCGAAACACCTTTGCTGATAATCGTCGGCGAAGTGGTGCATAAGATGCCTGAAATAAATGATCATAAACAAATTGCCCGCGAATTCGAAGAGGAACCCGCGGGCGTTGGTTAAAATTAACAGGACAGCAGTTTATTATTTTGCCTCTTTTGATTTCGCTGCATCAATAAATGCTTTCAGGTTTTCTGTGGGTGTGCCCGGTGACATGCCGCCACCACAGGATAACACAATCCTTTTCGTGTCTTTTAGTTCATTGATCATGTTAAGGGTTTCGTTCCATACTTCGTCGGGAGATTTGAGGGCAAGAATATCCCTGGGCGGCAGGTTGCCAAGCAGGGTAACCTTGTTGCCTGTAAGCTCTTTGAGTTCGTTGAGGGTGACATCGTAGCCCATGTTGAAAAAATTAACTCCCATTTCGGGAAGATAAGGGGCAGAAACCTTACAGGGTGCATCATTGTGCAGGAACCTGACCGATACATCCATGTCGAAGAGTTCTTTACAGTAAGGGAGCGCGAATTCCTTAAAATGGTCTTCACCTATAAAACCAATGATATCATCAAGGACCAGCATGCCGTCGATTGTCGAAATGGTGTCTTTTTGTAATTGATGCCATTCTTTCAGATAATCGGTGATAACGCGCAATAATTTATGCACCCGGTCGGGATCTGAGATCAGGGCCATCAGGAATTCGGTGGATCCCATCAGGTATGACGCGATATTCAGAGGTCCCCGTGAGACCGAAAAGCGGATCTTATGATCCATCTCCTCGATTTTTTGCTGGTTTAGCTTCAGCCGGTTGAGGATAAAAGGGGCCAATCCGTCCTGATCTACCCGTGGTTTCTGGAGTTTATCGATCTCATCCATGCTGTGGATGGAAGCATAAGCGTGTGGAAACTCATCGGCGGGGAAACGGGTCTTGGCACCAAATGCCGAGGGTTCACTGCACATACCGTATTCCGACCAGAACCCAGGCAGAAACATGGTTTCAGGAAATGTATCGATGGCTTTTTTGTTGGCTTCGAACCACAAATGGTCGCTTGTAAAATAGTCCAGGATGGTCATCCCGGCCCAGTTAGGCAGCCATGGTGAGTCGATGATAAAGCCCACAGGTAAAGGAGAAACGTCTTCACCTCTAATGACCTGAAGCAGTGTGTTCCATTGGTTGTCAGTCATAATAGTTAGGTTTATTTGTTTTTTGCAAATTAATTATTTTCGATGAGTCTGCCAATTGGAATGCTCCCAGAAAGGCCTTCGTGTAGTATCGGGAACATGTAATGGATTGCGATTTGGGAATTCGGGTTTGAACTGTCGGCCCGGAAAGAGACCGGTCCTTTGCAGGGAAGCTTTAATTATACCTTGTCCCGTTTGAAACGGGCTTATTACGACATTTTCGACGGGCAATGGTTTCCCGATAAATTTGACCACACCTATGATCTTATGATCTCGGGCACTTATCTATTGAATGAAAAATGGGATGTGGGGGGACAGTGAACCGGCATTGGGACCACCGACACCCTCCAGGTATTTTACACGTATTGAGTATCACCATCCTCCGCCGGAAATATGAAAACCAAAGGTTCCGTTGGAAACCTGTGGCCGTTGAAATGGAAAGGCATAGTAGGGCTCGAGGACCATGTATCCGAACAAGTTGATGCGGGCGGCAATACCGGCACTGAATACGGGTATCTGTTTGCCTTCCGAAGGGGTCCATGACAAGTCCACGTCACTGTTTTTACTCCAGATCAAACCACCATCGAAAAAGCCTACCAGGTCGCTGAAGAACATTCCCGACTTTATGGGGGCCAGGCGCCTGGGACCGGTAAAGGGGATTCTCACCTCCCCGTTGATCACAGCCAGTTTGTTTCCGGAAAGATTGTTCAGGCTAAGGCTTTGCGATCCGGGTAATTGGTTGTTTTCCATGCCGGTGTTGGCATACCCCCTTATGAAGTATTCATTCCCCAGATAATAAGGGGGCATGCTTTCGGACTTTCCACCATATCTACCATAGTGTAAAACCCTAAAGGCCAAGCCAATGGGTTTATTGAAATAATATCTTCTGTAGTCGGCCAGGGCTCCCCAGAAATTGTGGCGGCCGGCCATCCGCTGTGCCTGGAATCTATACCGGTAACCGTCAAGCGGACTGGTAAGGCCGAAATTCGAACCATCTCCCACATAAGCAAGACTGGCCTCATAAATGTAAAAGGGATCGGGTGCATCCAGTTTTTCCTTGTCGTAGCCAACCCTCACGTTCCCAAGATAATAGTTATTTATTCGGTCGAACCGGAAGCTGTAACGGCTGGCCGATAAACCTCCTTCAAAGCGGAGATTTCGGGAAAGCGGGTAGTGGCTGAACACGCTAAACTGGTCTTTGAATATGCGCATTTGATTGATCATAAGATTCTCTACCACATGATCTTCAATGGTGTCCAGCTCAAATTGCACTGTAGAACTCCGGTAGGGGACGTGGGCAAGGGATACACCCCAGTCCATTTGTGATGCTTTGTTCATATAGGCTACCTGACCCCCGATGTCGTAGATCTCTCCATTAGCCTGTATCGCTGCGAAGAGTTGATTTCTTCTTAATATGTCACTAAAGAGAAGATTGACACCACCGGCCAGGCCGGTCGTCATTTGATTGACACCTACACCGACACCGGCATTTCCTATGTGTTCAAGTTTAAACCGTGACTTGTATGGGGCCTCTGAAAATTTTGTCAGTGGCGGGGTAGGACTTCTTTTAAGATTGGCACCGACAATATCGGTAGGGGGACTTCCTCTGAATGGGGAGAGTTTGGCCGCTGCCATATCTACTTCAAGTGGATTAACTTTTTCCCGCGAAATATCTTTATCGGTCAGCTCATGAATGGCGTAACCATTGTCCTTGTATAAAACATAGAGGATCTTGTCGGTATCCCTGGCTGTTGTAATGGCGGGTGCCAGTTCGGTGATTCCCGAAATACCGGTTGCTACATCGGTCAATCGGAAAATTTCGTCAGTCCGGCTGTTGTATTCATAGAGATTCCTGAAACCATTGGCATTGGAGAGGAAGTATATTTTTTCGCTGTCAGCTGCATACTGTGGACTCGTGTTGTCTGCCCCGGGAAAGAATTTATGCATCTGGATTGTTTCCTCTTCCATGTCATATTCACAGATCCTGTATGAAGTATATTCTCCTTGCCGAAATTCAGTCTTTTCCCCCCGGTCACTCATGAAAACGATCTTTTTACCATCGGGCGACCATTCGGGCTGCATATCAGAGTAGGGATCGTTGGTGACCTGTGTGACATCTTCACTTTCCAGGTTATAGATGTAAATGTCACTTTGACCGTCTACCAGTCCGGACATTACAATCTGTTTTCCGTCCGGCGACCAGCTGGGATTGTTGAATGATTTGACACCCGGGATTGAGATCGTTGCCTCTCTTTCTCCACTGTTTACGTTGACGATCAAAAGTTTCGTCTGGCCCTCAATAAACGCCGAAAAAGCATACCTTCTGCTGTCGGGCGACCAGGTGCCGGCGGATTCCAGAAAACTGTAACTGTCGATATTGGATTCCCGGATGCGTTTGGTGAGTGTTTTTTCAATTTTATTTGTTTCCAGATTCCCCAAATAAAAATCCGTGGATATCACGTTCTTGTCAGATACAAACGTAAGGTATTTGCCATCGGGACTGATCGAGGGGGCGAGATTGATTTTACCTGCATTTTTTTCAGAAAAAACGGGTTCTGTAACGGTTGTATCTTTTTCTTTGGTCATTTCTCCGTAGTGTTCCTCCAGTGACTGAGCCCATAGAGTATTGACAGAATCGGCAGGTATGCTGAACAGGCTGTCCATAGCTGCTTCATAGCCATGAAGTGCTGTCTCTCTCAACAACGGCTTAATTATGGCATCTCCCCATGTCCCTGTGAGATGTGTCCATACAGAATGGCCGTAGCGGTATGGCGAATATTTGGCTTGTTTTTTACTCAGGTCTTCGAATGACGGGATATCATCCTTAAGAACCGCATCCCTCATCACCATTGATGTCTGATGGTCTGTACGACCCAGGGAAAGATATTCGGCCAGGCCTTCTATCAACCATAAAGGTACGTTGCCGGTCATTGACAAATTGAGCGTGCTGTCGTTCTTGAACATCCGGTACTGGAAAACGTGGACTAATTCGTGTCCCAAAACATGATCGGTTTCCCGGTTCGATGGGGAGACCGGCATCACCACTCGTGTTCGGAGGCCTTCGGTGAAACCACCGGTTCCGGGACCAATGACACTGCTTGATATGGTATTTTGCTGGAAATCTTCATGGTCATTGTAAAGGATCATAGGATTAAATTCCTCTATGGTATCCTGAAATATGGCCTGATGACGATGATACCATTGCTCGGCCAATTGTCCGAAATGGTATTTTTTGGTCGAATCTTCGAGGTAATTGTAAATATCAAAATTTGGGGTCTCAAGAATTTTGAAATCGAATTTCTGGTAATTTACCTGGTTTCTTCCAAAGTATTGAGCATGAGAGTCTATGCCCAATGGAAGTATTATTAGAATAATGAATATGATTCTCGTAAGTTTCATAAGCATTTGTATTTCATATATATGATGGATGAGGTTGTCAATAGTCCGTTAAACTTTTTCAAGTATTTGTGATCCAAATGTTTAAGCCAGAAAGAATGACTATATTAAAACACAGGTTATCAACAATATATGAATCATCTTAGATCTTAAATCTAAAAATCTAACGATCTGTTAGGTTGTGTTACGTTGCATTAAATCCTGGCTGATCATGGGTCCGTTAGACAAACGGTGCCGGGTGTTTAGGCACGGATTAGCAGGTTACATGGAATAAGCCGATG
>JAWOCV010000001.1:0-7939 GCA_046483585.1 Marinilabilia sp. | reverse complement strand
TGCATTAAAGAAGATGCATGCAGATTGTATTTCACTCAGCTTTTGCATCTGAACCATGCGCTGTTGCCTTTTCAATTTTCTTTTCAACAGGTAATTGCCTATGGCTTCTCTTTGTTTTCTCAATAGTATCACGCGGGTCTGGTTTTTTCAATAAGTTCGAGAAATTGGTCTTCGCTAAGTATGGTAATACCTTGTTTTTCGGCTTTTTCCAGTTTGCTTGGGCCCATGTTTTCTCCGGCTACCAGATAATCGGTTTGGCTTGTTACCGAAGATGTATTTTTTCCTCCGTTGGCCTCGATCATTTGCTTGAGCTCCTCCCGTGAATGTTTCGAGAATGAGCCGCTTATGACAACCTTCTTTCCGTTCAGTACTGCCGATGTCGCCCGGCCTTCTTCTGTTTCTCCTTCAAGTTTGAGGCCAAACTCTTTCAATTCATCGATCATTTTACGATTGGCTTCTGACCTGAAGAAGCCAAGAATGCTTTCGGCAATTTTTTTACCGATCTCGTCAACGGCCATCAATTCTTCTTTGGATGCGCCGGCTAATTTATCGATGGAATTGAATGTCAAAGCCAGTTTTTTTGCCACTGTTTCCCCCACAAAACGAATGCCTAAAGCATAAAGAACACGGGGCCATGGAACCTCCAGCGATTTTCGGATGCTTGCGATGATGTTCCGGGCCGACTTTTCACCCAATCTTTCGAGACTTACCAACTGGGAGGCTTTCAGACGGTAGAGATCGGGTATGGTGTTCACAAGTCCTTGATTGTAAAGTAAATTTATTGTTTCGCTGCCCAATCCGTCGATGTTCATGGCCCGTCGTGAAATAAAATGTTCGAGTTTCCCTTTTATCTGGGGCGGGCAACTGGCAGTATTGGGGCAGTAGTGAGCGGCTTCGCCCTCCACACGCATAAGCGGAGCGCCACATGCGGGACATTCTTTAATAAATTCAACAGGTGAACTCCCCGGAAGGCGCTCTTCAGTAACCACTCCTGTGATCTTGGGAATGATCTCTCCGCCTTTTTCTACTTTTACCAGGTCGTTGAGGTGAAGATCAAGTTCGGAAATAATGTCGGCATTATGAAGGGAGGCCCGCTTAACAGTCGTTCCTGCCAGTTTTACCGGTTCCAGGTTGGCTACAGGGGTGACGGCGCCGGTGCGTCCGACCTGGTAATTGACCGAAAGAAGGCGGGTACGGGCTTCTTCAGCCCTGAATTTATAAGCAATGGCCCAGCGTGGGGATTTGGCTGTGAAACCGAGTTGCCGTTGGAGAGGAATGCTATCGACTTTGATGACGGCGCCGTCTGTTTCAAAGGGGAGCTCATGTCTTGCTTTATCCCAGTGTGTGATGAAATCAAAAACTTCATCGATGGAATGACAAAGCCTGATGTGTGGGGAAATTTTAAAACCCCAGTCTTTGGCTTTGGACAGGTTTTCATAATGACTGTCAGTGGGGAGCTCATCTGCCAAAAGGTAGTACATGTAACAGTCCAGAGGTCTTTTGGCCACAAGTGAGCTGTTTTGCAGTTTCAATGATCCTGCGGCGGCATTTCGGGGATTGGCAAACGGGGCTTCGCCTTTTTTCTCCTTTTCACGGTTGAGGTGATGAAAGCCTTCTAGCGGCAGGAAAATTTCCCCGCGGATATCAAATTTTGACGGAAAATTCCCTTTAAGTTTGAGGGGTATCGAACGAATGGTTTTGGCATTTTGTGTGACATCGTCGCCGACAGTCCCGTCACCGCGGGTTACTGCCCTTCTGAGCAGACCATTCTCATAGGTGAGGCTTATGGCTGTTCCGTCATATTTCAATTCACAAACATATTTGAAATCCGGTCCAACCAACCGGACCGTCCGGTTGTGAAATTCTTTCAATTCTTCTTCCGAGTAGGTGTTGCTAAGAGACAGCATGGGATAGTTGTGCCGGACCTGAACGAATTCCTGATTCAGGTCGCTGCCAACGCGCATAGTGGGGCTGTCAGGATCGGAAAATTCAGGATGTTCTTTTTCCAGTTCGATGAGTTCGTGCATTTTCCGGTCAAACTCCTGATCTGAAATTTCGGGACTGTTCTCCACGTAATATTTGTGGTTGTGATGATTAAGTTCATCCCTGAGTTGCTCTATATGTTTACGGGCCGTTGTTTTATCCATGCATGCAGCTTTCTTTCTTGCTTAGCAAATTTAGTTTTTTTGAAGGACTTGGGTCAACTGTTTTCTCATAAAAGAGAGATCGATTTATTTATCTGATTGATCATCAGACAATAGACCGTTAGATTTTTAGATTTTAGATTTAAGATCTAAGAGGATCCATATATTGTTGATATACAGCATTTTAATACAAACAACGCCTCAATATTAAACAACTGAAAGACACACACTTGCAAAAGTTTAACGGAGTATTGATCAAAAGCAAAGACTTTATTTTAACATCTTGTTTTGTTTAAACCACCTGATGGCCTGCCGGATACCTTCTTCAATGTCTCCAAATTCAAGGTTAAGTTCTTTCCGGGCTTTATGGTTTGAATAAAAGTTTCTCACACAAAGCATCTTCATATTGGTTAGTGAAAGCGGTGTTTTAATACCTGATTTTTGCAAAATATTTCCAATGTATCCGGCCAGGTAAAGAACAAAAGCCGGAAGAGTAATATAAACCGCACGGTTGCTGGTAATATCCGACATTTTTCGGAAAAATTCTTTGTAAGTTAAATTTTCACCTGCCAGAAGGTAAGCTTCTCCGTTTTTCCCTTTTTCGAGGGCTGCAACCACACCTTTGGCAGCATCTGTGGCGTTGACAAAATTCTTTCCCCCCGGCGGACAAAAAATGATCTTTTTCCTGTATCCCATCCTGATGATCTGGCCTGAACTGGGTTTTCCGTCATAAGGTCCGATCATAAAGGTTGGATTTACAACGGTTACATGAAGTTTATCTGAATATTTCATGACACGCTGCTGGCCCTCCAGCTTACTTTGAGCATAAAATGAACCGGAAAAGGGAGGACGTATGGGCGTTGTTTCATTCCCGGGCCTCGCCAGGTCTCCAAAGCCAAAAGCATTGGCAGAACTGACATACAGGAATTTTTTAACACCATGGTTTAGACCGGCCTTCAGTAACTGTTCAGTGGCTTCGGCATTGACTTGCCGGTAAGTGGTATAGTTGGTTAGGTGATGGGCTGTTATGGCCGCGACATGTATTATATGTTCAACTCCTTGAGTGTGGTCGTCTAAAGCCCGGGGATCGGAAATATCTCCCTCTCTTATTTCGAGGTTTTTATGACCGGGAGCCATGAACTTGTTTCGGTTACGCAGCAACCCGCGCACTTTGTAACCATTGGTCAGTAATTCCATGATCACATTTGTAGCGAGGAGTCCGTTGGCACCTGTTACCAGTACATCAGGCATGGTTATTTAATTAAAAAGTTCAAACGGAATCATAATTCTATTTCCCGTCGTGCAGCCCTGGTCATCAGAGCCATTCGACACCGGGGTGGCAATAATGTAAGCATAAACCGGTTAATGTAATTTCGGCGTCCCACCAGGATGAAGGGTTTTTTCAGGAACAAACGGTCAATGCTCACACGGGCTGCTTTATGCGGGCATACCAATCCGATTTTGCCAAGTATCCCTTGTTTCTCAATGCGACCGGTGATTTCTGAATTTGTCTTCATAGGTCCGGGTAAAACAACGCTTACAAAGACCGATGTGTCTTTGAGTTCCTGGCCAAGCGCCCGGGAAAAATGCTGAATATACCGCTTGGTTGAGGAATAAACCGTTTTGAACCCGATGGGGCTGAACGACGCCATACTGGAAACATTCAGTATGAAGGCCTGAGGCTGTTTAAGCAGGTTGGGCAATAACTGATGGGTAATAAGGGATGTGGCCATAACATTTAGCCTGATCAGGTTTTCTATGTATTCCAGTTCACTGCCAATAAATGTTGCTGTGCCGCCTTTTCCGGCATTATTGATCAATATGTGAATGTTAAAGTTTTCGTTGGCCCACCGGGTCATTCTAAGCAGATCATCCCTGTGTGTCAGGTTCCCCTCAAAAGTTTCGGCTCTGACACCGTACTGCCGGCATTCTTCCGCCACCCGGGCGATGTTTTCACCGGGCAGGGCCACAAGTATAACATTGATTTTACGTATGGCCAGTTCCAATGCCAATAATTTGCCAAACCCCTGACTGGCTCCTGTAATCAATGCATAACTGTTATTGTTGATGTCCATCTTATTTTCAAATGTTTGAACCCTGTTTTCCCGGTGTACATTGCTACCAAAAGTCGAATATAGTAAATATTTTGGTTGCTCAGGTGGGATTTTCTTGAGTTTTGCTAACTTAGTCGCCCCCTTTGTTTTAAGTATATATTCAAATTTTCACTTTGTTCCGGATGAGATATTTTGTGTGCCTCTCTTTTGTCCTCCTTTTTGGAATAGAAATTATTTATTCTCAAGAAGTTGACTTAAATGATGAAGATCCCTATTTAAATGAACTCATATATCCCGAATGGCAGGATTCAGTATTGACCGTAACCGGTGATTATAATTATCCGCCTTACGAATTTATCAATGAGGAGGGAGAGCCGGATGGATTTACGGTAGATATTGTGAAAGCTGTGGCCGAAGTCATGAACCTGAAGACTGAAATAAATCTTCAATCATGGACAGACGTTCGTTATGCCATTGAAAATGGTAAAGTTGACATGGTAACGGGTATGTATAAAACGCCTGCTCGTGAACGAAAGATTGATTTTACAATACCTCATTTTATCAGTTCTTATTCTGTCTTTGTACGTGAAGATTCTCCCATAAAATTGACAGAAGAGATCCATGACAAAGTGATATTGGTTCAGAAGGAAGATCTGGGCCATGATTATGTTGTTGAAAACAATATGGGGAAGAATATCATTACTTATCCCGATGTTGAAGACCCTTTCATTAAGCTGTCCGAAGGGGTGGGGGATTGTGTGGTTCATTCCCGGCTGCAAGGAATTCGGGTCATAGAAGAATATGGACTTGATAATGTCAGGAACCTTGGAACAGCCCTTGTTCAGCAAAAATATTGTATGGCTGTCCCCGAAGGACGGCAGAGTCTTCTTGCGGTTTTGAATGAAGGCCTGAGCATAATCAAAACAAACGGGACCTATGATCGTATTTATCAGGAGTGGTTTGGTGTATATGTGGATGATGCCCGTTCCTGGCAAGAAGTATTAAATACCTTTTTATGGATATTGGCTCCCCTTTTGATAATTGCCCTGGTCGCGGTCTTGTGGTCCTACTCTCTTAAAAAACAGGTGCGAAAGAAGACACTGGAACTTAAAAGGGAATTAAAAAAACGCCGCGAAATTCAACGCAAACTTGAAGAGAGCCAAAAGCAACTAAAAGCCCAAAACCGAAGATTGGTTGACCAGAACCGGCAGATAGGTGTGATGAATAAGGAACTGTTCTATGCCAAGGAAGTGGCCGAACAAAATGATCGTTTCAAAACGGCTTTTCTGGCCAATATGAGTCATGAAATCCGAACACCCATGAACGCCATTATCGGCTTTTGTGAATTGATAGACGTTAACAGTGATGAACTGGAAAGGCAGAGGTATGCCGAAATTATTTCACAAAGCGCTCAACGTTTGCTTCACCTGCTTAATGATATTATTGATATTTCCAAGATTGAAAGCGGGCAAATGGAGATCAATAAAAAACAGGTTGATATACAACCTCTCATGAATGAATTGGCCATTTTTTATGAAATTCAGGCCAGGCAAAAAGGAATAAAAGTGGTATTCAAGCCTGCAACCGGACATGAAGATCTTAAGATCAACACCGATGAACACCGGATTGCCCAGGTTTTGAAAAATTTCCTTAGCAACGGAGTGAAACACACTAATGATGGGACCATAGAGCTGGGGTACGATGTGATTAAGGATAAAAAGGTCCGGTTTTGGGTGAAAGATAGCGGATGTGGCCTTACGCAGGGCGAACTGTCGCAAGTTTTTGAAAGGTTCTACCAGGGAAAAGAAAACAAAGATGGGGGAACAGGACTAGGTCTCGCCATAGCCAAAAGCATTGTTGAACATCTTGACGGCGAAATCGGCGTTGAAAGTGAACCTGGCACTGGAAGCACGTTTTGGTTCACTCATCCTTTGTAGCAGGATCTATCGCTCAAAGTCTTCCCTGCTGGCTTCTTTTCGTCTCCGTTTTCTTTTGCCGCCAAAGAAGTATTCTTTAATTCTGATTTTAAGTTCCTGAAGCATAGGTTGTGCCCATTCGGTTACCAGTGAAGGTACCAGCCTGACAGGATGGAGGAAATATCCTATTTCCAGTAAACGAAGTTCCAGTTGTTTTTTACTGTAACGAACACGATACGCCAAATGTATCTTTTCGGCTCTTAAGTCTTTGTAACTGGTGATATGGCGGAAATCAGTTCTTCTCTTAGGATTCTTCTTCATCATCATCAAATTTTGGAAACATGAGTTCAATAAAATGCTGGACGATAGGTTTCTCAATAAGTGGTTTGCGCAAGAACCAGAATATTAAGGTGGCCAGTAAGAAAAATCCTCCCATGAGAGCAAATCCGGTGACATAAGAGTCCAGCCATTGACCAAGGAGCAGACCGGCAGCTAAAGAAAAAAACATCAGGACAAAAAAGAACAAGTAAAGCATGACCGTTTTTGTCAGTAACTTCGTAAGGAAGCGGGATAATTCGCCTGCAATATGAAGCCTGGTGAGATCAATCCGGGCCTGGAGGTATTCTTCCAACTCCTTTTTTAATTCGTTTATGTTTTCTGAAAAGTTTTCCTTCATTCGAAAATGATTTTAAGTAAAGTTGGTCCAATGGTAACTGCCTGTCTTTATTTTATGACCAGGCTCATCCCTGATGATCGGGTTTGAACCGGCCATACAGTTACAGGCTTGATTGCAATTTGCAATTTTTTTACAACATAAAAAAGTTGTTCCGTTAAGAACAACTTTTTTATATGTGTTGGCCTGCTCAGGCCATTATTTTGCTTTTTCTGGAGCTTTTTTGTATTCTTCCATCAGTCTTTCGATGCGGCTTTCCAGTTCCTGCATCCTTTTGCGGGCTTCATCTTTCATTTCCGTGCCCCTTTCCTGCATTTTTTTACGCATTTTTTCAAGTTCATCTTCGAGTTCATCAATTTTGACCTTGATCTGTTTGCGTGTATCTTCTCCAGTTTGGGGGGTGTACAATAGCGCAATTGCGGCTCCGGCTGCAGCGCCTAATATCAGTCCACCTAAAAATAATCCGGTATTCTTCATAACTCATTAATTTTAAAATTCGACATTTATTTTATTGATTCAAATGTTTCGTTATTCTGGTGTGTTGATAAAAAACAATAAAAATGATTCTCGTTTCACCTTTTTTCCGGGTCAAATTTTCATGTTTTGCAGTTTCAATATTTGAAATATAATGAGAATTTCCCGGAATGTCAAACTTCCTTCATTATCGGACGAATTCAGGATAATGATAATATTGTTTTGGCATAATTACATTAATAACTGTTTGTCAGAAAACAACATATTGTGAAAGGGGTCGATGCTCCCGGTAATAAGATCGAAAAGTTTAACAAAATTTGATCGATTTGTTTAATTTTTTCGATCCAGGAAGTGTCATAAAGGTTAACCAATAGATAGCGATTCTGTTCACAATTATCCGTTAAACTTTTGTAATGCCTTTATTTTCAATTGTTTAAAATTTCGGCGTTTCTCAGGTTAAATCACAGTATATCAGTGTTGTACGAATTTTCTTACTTGTCTGCCGTTTGCTTATTACAATCCTGCTATATAAAACAAACTTTGGTTTTTACAACAAGTCTAATTTTTCATAAACCGCCAGGCCCCGTCGGCGTTGGTAGCCACAACATTCACCTTTTTTGTATTCAGGTTGTGGGTCACTGTTTGCGGATTTTCAGCCGAAAGTTGTACATTGCTGGT
>JAWOCV010000184.1:0-5288 GCA_046483585.1 Marinilabilia sp. | reverse complement strand
AGCTAAGAGCTAAGAGCTTCCAGCTTCCCCGCGGCCAGGTTACTTTTATCTACCTAAGTCATTTTAAATATGATGCTTAACTAATTTTGTTGGTTCTTTGGTTAAGTCGCAAAAGAGAGCAACGTTTCTCTCCAGCTTTGAGCTTCGAGCTTCGAGCTTTCAGCTACTACTGACCCTGCGACTGAGCTACTAATATCTAAAAATCTAACGATCTCTTGACTTTATAAACAAACACGAATTAATCAGGCTAATTTAGGGATAAATTTTCAAATTAAGGTTTCCATAAGCCAATTGCAAAAGGGGAATAAAAAAAGCCACCCATAAGGCGGCTTTAAAGTATTAAGCGTTCAACATCTTCGTTTTAATACAAGTCTTCCTCATCATCGAAGCCCCTGTATTCCCTGTCGTTTAGCACAAATTCATCCATTTCATCTAGCTCATCTAGTTCATCGTAAATGGAAGGTTTCTTCGACCGTTTGTCTTTTTTTACTTTAGCCCCCGATTTTTTGGGTTTTTCAAAAGCATCGAAATCATTGCTGTGCTTTTTAGGCAAATTCTTGGATTTCATGATCTAATCAGGCATTAATTTAATTAATAAAACTTCAATAATAAATAAGTTGTGTCTTATCCGGCATCATTGCGGGGTTTTCAGACAAAAAAATTAAACTGGTGTTACAGACTTTTCTGCTTTCCATTTGCATAACCAAAATAGTGATTTTTGACCTGTCAAAATAATTGTGTCAAAGAAATCGGGCCAAAAATATGGTTTTTTGAAAATATTTTTATCTCTGGATATTAGTGTTTTACCCTTTGTTTGAATATGTTATTTTAACTGAAGCAAACAAAAATTCATTATTATTGTCAATCTCAGATTACATTTGATCCTCCTCCTCTTGTCTTACATAGAGTTGTCCTGACCAAAATGCTGTTACGACCACTTTTTCGTCCTGATCAATAAATCCTTCGCCGGCCCGGGCATCGTAGATCTTTCCATCTATTTCCACTCTTCCTGAGGGACGAAGGACGGTAGCGGCGCGTCCTGTTTTGCCTATGAGTTGCTTCATTCCGGCATCTACGCTGATATATCCTTCATCAAGCGGCTGGGAGGTTTGAAGAGCCAGTCTGGAAAAGGGGCCCGATGTTGTTGTCAGTATCTTGTGGCTGAGCCAAATACTGATGATAAATCCGCCGAAGATACCGCTGAACACCGTTAGGATGGCAGTGAAAAAGGCTGAGGTGTCCACGGGCGAAAAATCAAAGGCTGTGTTTTCAAGCAGGCTGAGCGTGAGTCCGGTGAGTGCGAGTATAATTCCCGAAATGCCGGCTACACCGAAGCCGGGAATGGCAAATACCTCCACGGCAATAAGGGCAATGCCGATAATGAAGAGCAATATCTCCCAGTTTTCAGCCAAACCATCAATATACAATGGTGCAAAGTAGAGGATGGCGGCTATAACTGCCATTGCAAGGGGAAAACCTATCCCGGGAGACTGAAGTTCAAAATAAAGTCCGCCAATGATGAGCAGCACAAGAATGCCCTGAAGGACCGGACTCGTTACAAAGCCTTTGATGCCATCATAAAATGAGGGCTCATAGGTTTTCATGGTATAAGGTTTCAGTTTAAGAAGCCCCACGACCTCGTCTGCCGAGTGGGCAAGTCCTTCACAAAATCTGTTCTCCAATGCTTCTGAAGCAGTGAATGTAAGGACCTTTCCCGAATCGATGACCCCGGGAATGGAAACCCGTTCATCTACCATGGCCTCTGCAATATTGGGATCACGCTTCCAACGGATGATGGTGTCCTGCCGGGTGACAATGGTATCCTTTCCGTGGGTTTCGGCTGTGGAACGAATGGTGGAACGCATGTAAGACTGGAATTTGTCGGGCATTTCTTCCCCGCCCTGGTTGACCACCGTGGCAGCTCCCATGTTGGCTCCGGGGCGCATGTAAATGCTGTCGCAGGCGATGGCAATTAATGCTCCGGCACTTGCGGCATTGTTATCGATGAAGACATGTACGGGGATTTCACTGTTGAGTATCCGGGTCCGGATGGAGTCGGCAAAGATCACTTCTCCTCCGTAAGTGTTCATATGAATGAGGATGGCATCTGCATTCATCTCTTTGGCTTCATCAAAAGCGTTCTGGGTGTGTACCCAGCTGGTACTGTTGATGTTGCTGAAGATACGAAGCCGGTAGATCTGGTTTTCGCCCGGAATTTGTGCTTCCTGTCCTGTAAGCGAGGAAATTGACAGGAATACCAACAGTATGGAGATAAGAGTACGCTTCATGTGCATGGTTAATTTCTTTGATGACTTTCTCACAGTTTTGAGACCGGGTGGGTCTCTTCATGTTTAAATGTGTTTGGCCGGGGAATCAGGGCCATTATATCTTTTGTAAATTTGCAAAAAATCCTTTACAAAAACGTCATCGTCTCCAGAACCTTGGATATATTTTTTTCATTTTTCTCTGCCATTTTTGGCGGGCCAGTTCCTGCATATCGGTATTGGTATCCGTTTCGTCCACAATTTCGCGGCCGATAAGGGTTTCGATAATGTCTTCAAGTGTAACGATGCCCTCCATGGCACCATATTCATCCACAACAAGGGAAGTGTGTTCATTCTCTGAGATCATGTCTTCGAACAATTGTCGCAGGTTCATGTTTTCGGGAACCATTTTGATTTTTCGTTCGATGGTGGATAGAGGTTTGTCGCCTTCACCTCTGGCCACTGTCTCCAGTACATCCGATTTCAGGACATAGGCTTCGGTGTCATCAATGTTTTCCCTGAATACCGGTATTCTGGAGTATTCAAGGTATTCACGGTTTTGAATAAACTCGGAGGCTTTCATGTTCCGGGGGCAGGCAACGACCACTGTACGCGGGGTCATGATCTCCCGGACCCGCGTTATGCTCAACCGCATGGCATTGAGCATGATTTTTCCCTCATCCTGGTAAAGGATGCCCTCTTTGGCGCCAATGGATGACATGGCCTCTATTTCTTCACGGCTGATGGATGAGTTGTCCTGGCTTTTAGGCATCAGCCTGGTGATGAGTTCGGCAAAAACCACAAGGGGGTAGGCGATGAACATCAGAACACGGATGATATAAGCCGAAGGGATGGAGAGGCTTTTCCAGAAAGTGGCGCCGATGGTTTTGGGGATGATCTCTGAAACCACTAAAATAAGGAATGTGAGAACGGCCGAGATAATGCCGAACCATGCTTCCCCGAAAATGGCTGTGGCCTGGGCTCCAACACCGGCTGCCCCAACCGTGTGGGCGATGGTATTGATCGAAAGAATGGCCGAAATGGGACGGTCGATGTTGGCTTTCAGTTTAGCAAAAAGATGGGCCCCCTTGACGTTCTGGATGCGTTTGATCTCGATGTACGAGGCTGTGGTAGACAGAAGTACGGCTTCGAGTATCGAGCAAAGAAACGAAATTCCCAGGGCCAGAATTAGATAAAGTATCAGAAGTGTCATCAGATTTTATGATTTGGTCTTTGCCGGCAAATATAACCAAAACATGGTAAAGCAAAAGGTAGGAATTCCTTCTGATGTTGTCGCCGGTGGATCAGGAATGGTTTCAGATGACACGTTTGTCGATGTATCGCGAGTTAAGAAGGCGAAGAGCACCCATATAATCGGTTTTGAATTCCAGCAGATCTCCCACTTTCAGATTATTGGTGTTTTTGCCCAGATTGACTACGATCATATCAGAGCTGGCGCCGGCCAGTTCGAAAGTGTCATCGGCCGGGGAAATATGCTTTTCTTCAATGTCGAGAAGCCCCAGATCGATAAGGGCCCGGTAAGAGGTTTCATGTGATTTTTCTTTGTCGAACTCAAACGAGTCGCCTTCAACGTTTTGACCCATCTCACCCTGGGGTATGGTGGGCTTTTCAAACAACTCGATGATCTCGGCGTAGATGCGGATCACATCGTTGTGCATGAATTCGAACGGTGAACCGTCGTAGACATTCGTCCCGAGGAAGAGGGTTTCACCGACCCGGAAATGATTAATGGCATCGGGCAGCAGCCCCTGATTGATGAGGGGGATGGTGACTGAACTTCCGCCGGAGATGTAGGGGATCTTTTTGTTGAACTTGTTTTCGATCAATTGTTTGTATAAACTGAGCTGGATAAGCTTGTCCTGATTAGGCAGTACCCCGTAAAGACAACTCAGGTTGGTCCCGATACCGGTCACTTCAATATTGGGCATCTCAAAAACCCTGGAATAAAAATCGACGACTTCTTCACGCATAACACCTTCCCGAAGTTCACCCATTTCGACCATTATGATGATCTTATGGACTTTCCCCTGCCGGCGCGCCTCTTCCGATAATAATCTGACCGTCTCGAAGGTGGTGTTCATGCTGATATCGGCATAACGTACAATGGAAGGAATGGAACGCTTTGGCGGTGGTTTGATGTAAATGGTCTCGATGTTTTGGTCCACCGATTTTATGGCTTTGAGATTGGAGACCCTGGAATCGCACATCTGGCCGATGCCAAGATTATAGACTTCCTGCAGATAAGCCTTGTTGCCGCAAAGCATCTTTGTGACTATGGCCCAGTCGATGCCATGGTCACGAAAAAGGTTGTCGAGATAATTGTAATTGTCTTTTAGTTTTTTTCGATCAAGTGTAATGAATGCCATTATTTTCTGTTTAAGATAACAATCGTTTTTAATTCCGGGTGATAGGGGCTTAGGGGGTGTTTATCCGGCTAATTTTGTTTTGATAAATTTGAGCGAATATTATTTACAACAGACCGTTAGATTTATAGATGTTGGTATTTCCGTCGCAGAGTCAGTAGTAGCTCGAAGCTCGAAGCTCAAAGCTGAAAGCTCGAGAAGCTCAAAGCTCAAAGCTGAAAGCTCGAAGCTGGAGAGAAAGGTTGCTTTCTTTTTGCGACCGGACCTAAGAACCAATAAAACAATGTTTCAAAAGGGTAAACCACCAACTCCCCTGAAAGGAGAACGCCACCCCACAGAACCTAATATCTAAGTATATCGCTTCGTTTCACACCTAAGAGATATGAGCCAAGAGCTAAGAGCTTCCCCTAATGAGCCCGCTTTCCCCCAAATTAAGCCGGTCAAATTGACCTACCAACCTACCGACCTACTGACCTACCGCCTATTGCCTACTGCCTACTGCCTACTGCCTATTGCCCTACCGCCTACTGCCTACTGCCTATTGACCTACTGCCCTACTGCCTACTGCCTATTGCCTATTGCCTATTGCCTATTGCCTATTGCCTATTGCCTACTGCCTACTGCCCTACTGCCCTACTGC
>JAWOCV010000154.1:0-43838 GCA_046483585.1 Marinilabilia sp. | reverse complement strand
TTTCTGCAATCTCTTCGTCTGTGGCTTCGCCAGGACCGCTCATCCAGGCATGGACGGGAATGTTTTCCTGTGATGTCTGACAACTTGCCAGAAACAAAAAAAGTCCGGTGTAAAGTAAGATTCTTTTCATAGATTTTGAATTTTGAAAGCATTCCCAAGTCAATCCGAATTTATACATTGGGGAAATGCATGTTAATGATAAAAACTCAATATTGTTCGATTAAACAATATTAATTCTTTTGCGCGCTCAAGCTCCCGATGCATCGGGACAGGCAGCGCAGGCTTTTCCTTTTTTTGTTCATGATTTTGTCTGTTTTAAGCGGTAATCACGATTTACGCTTCGCTCCAATTCTACAGCAAAAAAAAGGAAACAAAAAATGCCGTCGCTGAAATAAAATCGCTAAAAATCAGAATGATTGCTTAAAATCCGGAAACTCTCCCGATTTAAGTTTTTGTGGCTTTTGGGTTGAAACCACAAAAGCCTACAAAACTAATATCGGGGTCAAACAGTTCGGATTTACCTCATTAGCGTGTTTATTTTCAAAGGCATTCGATGAACTCGCAAGCTCGTTTCTTAACGAAAAATGCTTTGATTTTCTTCACGGGATTTGGCTGAAGCGATTCCAAGCCCGGCACATGGCACTGATGTTCCAGGCCTCCGTCAATCCAGACATAAATTAAATTTTTAGTTATTTTCTCCGGACACCAGTGATTCTAAATTTAAAACACCAAACACTTTATCGGTCATTTTTTTTAGAAATTTCTTAATTATTATTAAATTGCATGAGAACCGGGATGTGATCTGTTTGATTAAAACAACCGTTTCTTCTGTTATGCAATTTTTATTACCACACATATTATCAGGCTATTAAACACACATCACTTCTATTACGATGAAATTTTGCAATGTCTGTAAGCTCGTAAAGCGCAAGAAGGAAAGGCCTGCAAATTTTCATGGCGACAACAATTAACCACGCAGGTTAGAAACAATACATTTTCAATTAAACCCCTATCTATTATGAAAAAAATTCTGCTCATACTAATGTTTTCCGGTTTGGTTTCATGTCTTGGTCAGTCCGGGAAAGAAGATCAGGACAACAAGAACCTCCAGGAGAAGGCCGGTGAAGCAATCGAAGAAACCACCGATGAGATCCAGCAAGAAATTGAAGACTCTGACATGAAAAAAGAAGCAGATGAGATCCAAGAAAAAGCAGATAAAGCTGTTGACGAAACGCTGGAATCGCTCGATCAGGAAGACTAATTGATCATGGACCATTTACACAAAGGCTGTTTCTCCGGAAGGAACAGCCTTTTTTGATTCTGTTCCGGCGTTCATTTGTTTTCAAAAAAGGTTTGACCTATTTTTGAAAACAGAATCATGTCGGACCTCGCCACTCAAAATATCATGTATTTACCGGGAGTCGGTCCCAAAAAAGCCGAGATCCTGAACAAGGAGCTTAAAATAGCTTCTTATGAGGACCTATTATACCATTTCCCCTATAAATACGTGGACCGAAGCCGGTTTTACGCCATTCGGGAAATAACGGGAGACATGCCCTACATCCAGGTAAAAGGCCGGATAACCTCCCTGAAAATGATAGGGGAAGGTCGTGGGAAACGAATGGTGGGAACATTTTATGACGGCACCGGCACACTTGAACTGGTCTGGTTCAAAGGTCTGAAATATCTGAAAGAACAACTCAAGCCCAACGAAACTTACATTCTTTTCGGGAAACCTTCTGTTTTCAACCAAACGATTAATGTTGTCCATCCGGAGCTGGAAAAGGAACAACCGGGAAAAACTGCCGCTTTCACCGGTCTGCAACCATTTTACAATACCACCGAAAAGATGAAGAACAATTACCTGACCTCCCGCGCCATCTTCAAACTTGTACAAAACGTTTTTCGTAATTACACCTCCCCCATTCCCGAAACTCTGCCTGCCAGCATTCTAAAAAGGATGAAGCTGATGCATCTGAACGATGCCCTTCATTACATCCATATGCCCCCCGATGCACAAACCTTACAAAAGGCGTCATTCCGACTGAAATTCGAGGAGCTTTTTTACATCCAGTTAAACATTCTACGACTCAGGAACCAACGTACCCGCAATCTAAAGGGACATATTTTTCAGAAGGTGGGGGATCATTTTAACCGGTTTTATGAAAACAACCTGCCCTTTGAGCTGACCAACGCCCAAAAACGTGTCATAAAAGAACTTCGCCGTGACATGGGCAGCGGGCAACAGATGAACCGCCTTTTGCAGGGGGATGTGGGTAGCGGCAAGACCCTGGTTGCTCTGATGGTTATGCTTATAGCCGTTGACAACCGTTTTCAGACCTGCCTCATGGCCCCCACCGAAATCCTGGCAAATCAGCATTATGAAACCATCCTGAAAATGCTTGATGGACTTGATGTCAAAACAGCCCTGTTAACCGGATCAACCAAAAAGGCGAAACGTGAAAAGCTTCACCAGGAACTCAGGGAGGGAACCCTCAATATTCTGGTCGGAACCCATGCCCTTATTGAAGACACCGTCAATTTCAACAATCTGGGGCTCGTAGTCGTAGATGAGCAACACCGCTTTGGCGTGGCCCAACGCGCCAGGCTCTGGAAGAAAAATCTCTCCCCTCCTCATGTGCTGGTCATGACAGCCACTCCTATTCCGCGCACACTGGCCATGACCACCTATGGCGATCTGGACGTGTCGGTCATCGATGAACTCCCGCCAGGAAGAAAACCGGTCAAAACTTCACACATCTACCACAATAAAAGGCTTCAGCTAAACAAATTCATTAAAGAACAGATCGAAACAGGCCGTCAGGTATACGTCGTATATCCGCTTATCGAAGAGTCGGAAAAAATGGATTTCAAGAATCTGACCGATGGATTTGAGTACATGAAAGAAGCCTTTCCCCGGTATAACGTTTCCATGGTGCACGGCCGAATGAAACCGGCCGAAAAAGATGCTGCCATGCAGGCTTTTGCCGAAGGAACATCACAAATTCTGGTGGCCACAACCGTTATTGAGGTAGGGGTCGACGTGCCAAACGCTTCAATCATGGTCATCGAAAGCGCCGAACGGTTTGGCTTGTCTCAACTTCATCAGCTCAGGGGACGTGTAGGCCGGGGTGCCGATCAGAGCTTCTGTATTCTGGTTACGGGGTACAAACTTTCCAACGAAACCCGCAAACGAATGGAAACCATGGTGGCCACAAATGATGGTTTTGAAATTGCCGAAGCCGATATGAAATTACGTGGACCGGGCGACCTGGAAGGAACCCAACAATCGGGGCTCCCTTTCGAACTGCGAATTGCCAATCTGGGAAAAGACGGACGCATCCTGCAAATGGCCCGCAACGTGGCCCAGGATGTCCTCGCCGATGACCCCCTACTGGAAAAAACCGACAATGCTATTCTTGACCGGCAGCTCAAAAAACTGGCCCGGCAAAAGATGAACTGGGCAATGATCAGCTAAACATCGATAAAATCGTGAGGTGGTAAATCGGCAGGCCGGTTTTCTCCGGACCTCTGTGTCTCCTATTTGATGGGATTCAACAATGATTAAAGAAATGTTTCCCCAATACAAAGCCGTCTAAATTAATCTTTTCCACGATCGCTATCATTCAATCCAACAAGTTGTTAAATGTTATTTTAATTTGTTCTAAACAAAAAATACATCGGTTCAGCAACCAATCACCCCCAAATATATACATTTGTCCCCACCAACGGGATAAACCATGACTGACAAACGTCATATTGAACACGAAGGCATTGTAGAACAGGCAGATGGTAATCATGTAAAAGTACGCATCCTCAATCAATCGGCCTGTGCTTCATGCCATGCCAAAGGGGCATGTACTGCCGCCGATATGCAGGAAAAGATTGTCGAAGCCTATTGTGACCATACTCTTTCTCCCGGAGAGAAAGTCATTCTCATCGGCGAAAGCAAGCTGGGGCTTCATGCGGCATGGTGGGCTTATATTTTACCTCTGATGCTTTTACTGGCAACCCTGTTCACTACCTTCGCCATCACCCGGAACGAAAACATTGCAGGTCTTTTGTCTCTCGGAATACTCGTTCCCTATTTCCTTACCATAAAGCTGTTTTACAGCAAATTTTTGAAAACATTTTCATTTACCGTTAAACCATCTACGGAGTAATGTTATGAGTATTGTTCTGATAACCATCTTGACACTGGCAGGCCTGGGGGCTCTTGCAGCTGTCATTCTTTACCTTGCTTCACTGAAATTCAAGGTTTTCGAAGACCCCCGTATCGACCAGGTGGAGGATGCCCTGCCAGCTGCCAATTGTGGTGCTTGTAGTTTTCCCGGATGCCGTGCTTTTGCTGAAGCCCTGGTCAAAGCAGACGATATTTCCGATCTGAATTGCCCTGTGGGTGGATCTGAAGTCATGGAGGAAATTGCCCGGATCCTCGGAAAAGAGCCAGGCAAAGCGAATCCCATGATAGCTGTTCTTCGCTGCAATGGCACATGTGAACACCGCCCCAGGATCAATCAATACGAAGGGGCTCCATCTTGTGCTGCAGCGGCCGCATTGTATGGCGGCGAAACCGGGTGTTCTTACGGATGCTATGGTCTGGGAGATTGTGTGGACGCATGCGATTTCAACGCCATGTACATGGATGAAGAGACAGGACTCCCTGTAATCATAGAAGACAATTGTGTTGCTTGCGGAGCCTGTGTGGATGCTTGTCCGAAAGACATCATCGAAATGCGCAAGAAGGGGCCGAAAGGACGACGCATCTACGTAAGCTGCGTCAACCAGGACAAGGGGGCTGTAGCGAAAAAAGCTTGTGAGGTAGCCTGTATTGGCTGTGGCAAATGTGTAAAGGTATGTCCCTTTGATGCCATCACGCTCGAAAACAATCTGGCTTACATTGATTATGAAAAATGTAAACTCTGCCGGAAATGTGCACCGGAATGCCCCACCAATGCCATACTTGAAGTCAACTTTCCGCCCCGGAAGAAGAAACCCGAAAAAGATCAGGCTCCGGCCAACGAACCGGCAGACAGTAAGCAATAAAACAGACCACTAAAAATCATAGATAACCGTGCTTAAAACATTTTCCATAGGAGGGGTTCATCCGGCAGATCAAAAGATCTCAGCCGGAAAAAGCATAGAGGTGCTCCCCCCACCCAAAAGAGTTGCGGTACCAACGGCACAACACATCGGAGCCCCGGCCAACCCGGAAGTAAAAAAAGGCGACCTCGTAAAAACCGGACAACTGATCGCCCGTTCCGGAGGATTTGTGTCAGCCAACATTCACTCACCCGTTTCCGGGAAAGTATTCAAGGTGGATGAAACCGTTGATGCTTCCGGATACCGGAAACCAGCTATTATTATCGATGTGGATGGGGACGAATGGGAAGAAACCATAGACCGGTCTGAAACCATTCGAAAGGAAGTGACCCTCAGTTCAGAGGAGATCATCAAAAAAGTCAGCGAAATGGGAATCGTCGGCATGGGCGGGGCCACTTTCCCGGCTCATGTGAAACTCTCCCCGCCTCCCGGTAAAAAATGTGAAGTTCTTATCATCAATGGGGTGGAATGCGAACCTTACCTTACCGGCGATCATCGCATTATGCTGGAAAAGGGAGAAGAACTCGTGGTTGGCATTCACATTCTCATGAAAGCCTTAAAGACAGAAAGGGCCATTATCGGCATTGAGAACAACAAACCCGATGCCATCGAAAACCTTCAAAGACTCACGGCCAAAGACGACAGCATTGAAGTACAGGCCCTGAAGGTGAAATACCCACAGGGTGGAGAAAAGCAGCTGATCGATGCCCTTACCGGACGTCAGGTTCCCTCAGGCAAACTCCCCATCGAAGTAGGGGCAGTGGTCCACAACGTTGGGACAACCTATGCAGTATATGAAGCCGTCCAGAAAAACAAACCCCTCTTCGAACGGGTGGTAACGGTAACCGGTGCCGGGATCACAAAACCATCCAACCTCCTGGTGCGCACCGGCACACCGGTAAAAGAACTCATCGAAGCCGCAGGCGGTCTTCCCGATAACACCGGTAAAATCGTGGGTGGAGGGCCCATGATGGGGAAAGCCCTTACCTCCACGGATGTCCCGATAACAAAAGGGAGCTCTGGTGTTATGATCATGCCAGACCAACAAGCCCACAGGGCTCCTGTGGAAAACTGCATCCGGTGCAGCAAATGCATTTCAGCCTGTCCCATGGGGCTGGAGCCTTACCTACTGATGATTGAAACGAAAAAAGAATTGTGGGACCGTGCGGAAGACGACGACATCATGGACTGCATCGAATGCGGGTCGTGCAGTTTTACTTGTCCGGCCCATCGCCCCCTGCTCGACTACATCAAGCTTGGAAAAGGAAAAGTAGGACAAATCATACGCAGCAGAAAATAGCAATAGACTGTTAGATCTTTAGATATAAGATTTAAAATCAATCGTATCGACCTGATATGCTGCGTTTTATCAAACACAAGATTTTAATTAGAAACAATTGATCTACAGCTTATTGTAAAAGTTTAAAGAACTATTGAAATAAAAAAGTAACCAAAAATACAATGAACCAAAAGTTAGTCGTTTCTCCATCGCCGCATATCCACGGGGGCGATTCCGTGGAGAAAAACATGTATGGAGTGATCATAGCGCTTTTACCCGCCCTGGCGGCTTCCATCTGGTATTTTGGTATAGGAGCACTCATCGTAACATTGACCGCTGTGGTTTCGTGCGTCTTGTTCGAATGGCTGATCCAGAAATACCTGATGAAGACCACCCCGTCCATTTCGGACGGATCAGCTGCCGTAACGGGGCTGTTGCTGGCTTTCAATCTTCCCTCCAACATCCCGTTGGGACTTATTATTATTGGAGCAGCCGTAGCCATTGGAATTGGCAAAATGTCTTTCGGCGGCATTGGCAATAATCCTTTCAATCCGGCATTGGTCGGACGGGTCTTCCTGCTCATCTCCTTTCCTGTTCAGATGACCAGCTGGCCCGTTCCCGTTGAGTCAAGATTTCAATACCTGGACGCCACCACAGGGGCTACCCCTCTCTCGGTGATCAAAGAAGGTGTTGCTTCAGGCGCAACAGTTCCCGAGCTAATGCAGGAGATCCCCACTTATTTAAATCTCTTTATGGGTAACATGGGCGGCAGCGCCGGTGAAATCGCAGGCATTGCCCTAATTCTTGGGGGTATATACATGCTTTGGAAAAAGATCATCACATGGCACATTCCGGTCAGTGTGATCGGATCTGTCGCCATATTCACCGGAATTCTGCATCTCACTGATCCTTCGGCAAATGCCGGACCTCTCTTTCATATCCTCACAGGAGGAGTTCTGTTAGGCGCCCTTTTCATGGCCACAGACTATGTCAGTTCCCCCATGTCGGGATATGGCATGCTTCTGTATGGGACAGGCATCGGTGTTTTAACGGTTCTGATACGTGTATTCGGAGCCTACCCGGAAGGAGTATCGTTTGCGATACTGATCATGAACGGATTTACACCACTCATCGACAGGTATATGAAACCCAAACGATTTGGAGAGAAAGTTAAACCAGCCAGGGTCGAAAACACAAAATAACAAAAGCAATGGGCAAAAAAGCATCATCATTACCCAATATGGCTTTAACACTGGTTGTCATTACGATGGTGGCCGGAACATCATTGGGTTATATATACAAACTCACCGAAGAACCGATCAACCAGTCCAGGGAAAGAAAACAGCAGGAAGCCATCCGTCTGGTGGTCCCTGAATTTGATAACAACCCTGCTGAGGAGATGTACGAGATAACCACAGACAACGACCAAACCTTAAAAGTATTCCCTGCAAAAAAGGATGGAGAGGAAGTAGGTGTCGCTGTCGAGAGCGTCAGCAGCAAAGGGTATAGCGGTGATATCAGGATCATGGTGGGTATTCTCCCCGATGGCACCATTAATAATTACGAAGTCCTTGAACACGCAGAAACACCGGGACTGGGCAGCAAGATGGACGAATGGTTCAAGCCCTCAGAGGAAGAGAAGGGTCCTTCAGGCAGTCCTTTTTTTAACTGGCTTTTCGGCATCGAAAGCGATGATGCCGGAGACAGCAACAGTATTGTAGGGATAGATCCCGAAAACACCGAACTGGAGGTTTCGGCTGACGGAGGCGACATCGATGGCATAACGGCCGCAACGATCAGTTCAAGGGCATTTCTGGACGCCGTTCAAAAAGCATGGGCAACCTATACAGAAGAAGCCGATTCCTACAGCTCGGCAACCACCAAAGAAAACAACCAGCAGGAAGGAGGCAACCAATGAACCAATGGAAAAATTTCACAAAAGGCTTTTTCAAAGACAACCCGGTATTTGTTATGTTGCTGGGGATGTGCCCCACACTTGGTGTCACCACATCGGCGGTCAATGGTTTGGGAATGGGACTGGCCACGACATTTGTGCTGGTGATGTCGAACATCGTCGTGGCTCTGGTAAAGGATTTTATCCCCAATAAAGTCCGGATTCCCTCCTTCATTGTGGTCATCGCTTCCTTCGTGACCATTGTTGAGATGGTGATGCAGGCTTATCTTCCTGCACTGTTTGAGGCCCTGGGGTTGTTCATCCCCTTGATCGTTGTCAACTGCCTGGTACTTGGCAGGGCTGAAGCCTTTGCCTCCAAAAACACCTTTGTCTCTTCTGTGGTTGACGGGCTGGGCATGGGACTCGGCTTCTCCATGGCCTTAACCATGCTTGGGGCAGTCAGGGAATTGCTGGGGAGCGGACAAATTTTCGGACTCGCACTTTACCCCGAAGATTACGGAATGCTGGTTTTTGTTCTGGCACCCGGAGCCTTTATTGCACTTGGATATCTGACAGCATTTATTAACAAGGTACGAAAAGCATAACACACCATGAGTTACTTTATCATCATCATATCCGCCATATTTGTCAACAACATTGTGTTGAGTCATTTTCTGGGCATTTGCCCTTTTCTTGGCGTTTCAAAAAAGATTTCTACCGGCGTTGGCATGACGGGTGCTGTCACTTTCGTCATGGTAATTGCCACCATTGTCACCTACTTTATTCAGCAACTGATTCTTGAACCATTCGGGATCACATTTCTTCAGACGATCTCCTTTATCCTGGTCATCGCCTCATTGGTGCAGCTGGTTGAAATCGTTCTCAAAAAAGTAAGCCCTCCGCTTTACCAGGCTCTGGGAGTGTTTCTCCCTCTGATGACCACCAACTGCGCCATTCTGGGTGTAGCCATTATGACTGTGAATGAAGAATACAATCTGATTGAAGCGGTGGTGTTTTCAGGCGCATCGGCCATGGGTTTTGGACTGGCCCTGATCACTTTTGCCGGCATCCGTGAGCAGCTTGACCTTGTGAATGTACCCAAAGCTATGCAGGGAGCCCCCATCGCCTTGCTCGTTGCAGGACTGATGGCTCTGGCTTTTATGGGATTTGCAGGACTGGTGTAATTTTTTCCGAAACCAAAGACAGCCATTAAAAAATTTCGTAAATTTGAGGAACTTAAGTGTGCTTATTCCGTACACAGAAGCAAATATCTGTCTCATAATTAACGAATCCGATTTGAAGGGAAGCGAATGACTACCAGGAATCAACTTACTGCATTAAAATTTTTTTCGGGAACCACTATTATATTGTCAGCCATACTGGCATGGGCCCTTTTTACATATTCTGCTCCACCTGACGGTGAGGGCGAAGAAAACCAGGAAGTCAGGGAAGCCGCCTTCAGTGAAGATTACAACATATCTTCACTGCCTTCTCCTGAGAACCTGACGTTTGCAGGAGAATCCGTACCGACAGAACGGTCCTACATCCGGGAAAGTCTGGACCGTGAATTGCTTGTCAATGTATATTGGCAGTCTCAAACCCTGCTGTTCATCAAACGCGCCAATAAGTACTTTCCAATAATAGAACCCATTCTGGAGGAAGAAGGCGTGCCCGAAGATTTTAAGTACCTGGCATTGGCTGAAAGTTCACTGATCATGCGGGCAAGATCCCCGGCCGGAGCCGTTGGTCCCTGGCAATTTATGCGGGGTGCGGCCGTAGATTATGGGCTGGAGGTCAACAATCAGGTTGATGAAAGATATCATCTGGAAAAATCCACAGCCGCCGCCTGCCGCTTCCTGAAAAGCAGTTACGAAAAATTTGGCAGCTGGACACTGGCTGCTGCCGCCTATAATGCAGGACGTTCCCATATTCTGGGTCAGCTGAACCGTCAAAAGACCGACAACTACTTCGATCTGCTTCTGAATGAAGAAACCGGCCGTTATGTTTTCAGACTCCTTGCCATTAAAGAAATACTGGAAAACCAGGAAAAATACGGTTTCCACGTAAAGGAAAGAGATCTGTACAAAATGCCCGCCACCTATGAAGTGGAAGTGGACACAGCCATAAAAGACTTTGCCGACTTTGCCATCGAACATGACATTACTTATAAGGAGCTGAAAGATTTAAATCCCTGGCTTCGGGATAATTTCTTAACCAACCCCCGCAGAAAGCCTTACCGCATCAAATTGCCTGAAGACGGGGGCCTTCTTTATGAAGAAGAAGCACCCCGTCGCGAAAACGAAGTCAGGGCAACAAACCTCAGCGGGTCATAGTTTTCAGGACTTACATTTTTGTTATCTTTGCAGGTTGATAAAAACCTCATTAGTGAAGCCATTGAAAACCAACCACACACCCATGGAGAGCGACCTGGAGCAGATTGAAGTTTTGGGTGCCCGCGTACACAACCTTCAGAACATTGATGTTACCCTCCCCCGCAATGAGTTGGTCGTGATTACCGGCCTCAGCGGAAGCGGAAAGTCATCACTGGCTTTCGACACCATTTATGCCGAGGGGCAGCGCCGGTATATCGAAACTTTCTCTGCCTATGCCAGACAATTACTGGGAGGTTTGGAACGCCCCGACGTTGACAAAATCACCGGTCTCAGTCCCGTCATCTCCATTGAACAAAAAACCACCGGAAAAAATCCACGTTCAACCGTAGGAACCACCACTGAAGTTTACGATTTTCTGCGTTTGCTTTTTGCCAGAGCAGGAGAGGCCATATCGTACAATACAGGCGAGAAAATGGTTAAGTATACCGACCGCCAGATAATCGACCTTGTATTGTCTCAATTCGACGGGAAAAGTGTTTATATCCTGGCCCCCATGGTCAAAGGGCGAAAAGGGCATTACAAAGAGCTCTTTGACCAGATCAGAAAAAAAGGCTTCCTAAATGTGAGAGTGGACGGGGAATTCAGGGAATTGCGGCACGGCATGAAACTGGATCGCTACAAAAATCACTTTGTGGAAGTGGTCGTTGACAAGTTAAAGGTCTCTTCAAAAGACCGGAAGCGGCTGGAGGAATCTGTCTCCCTGGCTATGAAGCAGGGAAAGAACATCATGATGGTGCTTGAGAAAGACGGGGATCAACCACGCTATTTCAGCAGGCAACTTATGTGCCCCACCACCGGCATTTCGTACAACGAACCGGCGCCCCACAACTTTTCGTTCAATTCCCCGCAGGGAGCTTGCCCCAGGTGTAAAGGTCTCGGATTTGTGGATGAAGCAGACATTGAAAAGATCATTCCGGATCCCGGACTCTCCATTCACAAAGGTGGCATCGTCCCCCTGGGCCGTTACAAAAACAGCCTTATATTCTGGCAGCTGGAGGCTCTTGCCGAAAAATACGGATTCACCCTCAAAACTGCCATAAAAAACATTCCGGAAGAAGCTCTTGAGGCCATACTCCACGGAACCGCCGAACCTCTCAAGCTCAAAAACACGCCACTTGGAAGCTCTTCAAACTATTCCCTGAGTTTCGACGGGGTCATCAATTACATTTACAACCAACAGGACAACGAGACCTCAAAAAAAGCGCGGAAATGGGCCGGGCAGTTCATTCGGGAAATAACCTGTCCGGTTTGTGGAGGACAACGGCTGAACAAAGAGGCTCTTCATTTTCTGATCGACGGGAAAAACATTGCGAATCTCAGTCAAATGGACCTGAGCGATCTCTCTGCATGGTGCGTAGGACTTGAAGACCGGCTTTCACAAAAACAACGCACCATAGCCACCGAAATTCTGAAAGAGATACGGGCCAGACTGGGATTCATGCTTGATGTAGGTCTGGAGTATCTGGCCCTGGATCGTCCGGCCATGTCCCTCTCAGGAGGCGAAAGTCAGCGCATTCGGCTGGCCACACAGATCGGATCACAATTGGTGAACGTTCTCTACATTCTGGACGAACCCAGCATTGGCCTCCATCAACGCGACAATCACCGGCTTATTGATTCGCTCAAACAACTTCGCGACACAGGCAATTCCATTCTTGTTGTTGAGCACGACCGCGACATGATGCTCTCGGCCGATCATGTGATCGACATGGGACCGCACGCAGGACGTCACGGAGGTGAAATTGTCGCCCAGGGCCCCCCCGAAGTAATAAAAAATGCAAATTCCCTTACGGCCGATTACCTGAGAAGAGATAAAGAGGTGCCACTTCCCGAAAAGCGCCGTGCCGGCTCTGGCCAAAGTCTTCTCATAAAAGGAGCATCGGGAAACAACCTGAAAAATATGACGGTTTCATTTCCGTTGGGAACCCTGATCTGTGTTACAGGGGTATCGGGCAGCGGAAAATCCACACTGGTGAATGAGACCCTCTATCCCATTCTCAATCAGTACATCTACAATTCGGTAAAAGATCCCCTGCCCTATAAAGAAATACAGGGACTGGAATTTATTGACAAAGTGGTGGATGTGGATCAATCACCCCTCGGGCGAACCCCACGGTCAAATCCTGCCACCTATTCCAAGATGTTCGATGACATCCGCAAGCTTTTTGCCAGTCTTCCTGAAGCCAAGATAAGAGCCTACAAACCGGGACGTTTTTCCTTCAATGTCACAGGTGGTCGATGCGAAACCTGCAAAGGCGCAGGTGTCCAGGTGATCGAAATGAACTTCCTTCCCGACGTAATGGTCGAATGCCCCGATTGCCGAGGGAAACGATACAACCGGGAGACCCTGGAGGTTCGCTATAAAGGCAAGTCCATCAGTGATGTTCTGGATATGACCATCAATCAGGCAGTGGAGTTTTTCGAGCATATCCCCTCCCTGATCCAGCGACTGGGTGTCCTCCAGGAAGTTGGCCTTGGCTATATCAAGCTGGGGCAACCCTCCACCACTCTTTCGGGCGGTGAATCGCAACGGGTCAAGCTTGCCGCCGAACTGTCCAAAAAGGATACAGGCAAAACCGTTTATATTTTGGACGAACCCACCACAGGCCTTCATTTCGAAGACATCAGGGTATTGCTGGATGTGGTCAACAAACTGGTCAATCGCGGTAACACGGTTATCATTATTGAACACAACCTTGATGTGATCAAAACAGCCGATCATATCATCGACATCGGACCCGAAGGAGGAGCCGGAGGCGGAAAACTTATCTGCGCAGGAACGCCTGAAGAAGTGGCGTTCTATCCTGAAAGTTTTACGGGTCAGTTCCTGAAAAAAGAAGAAGGCTTGTAATCCCGTTTGTTTTCATTACTTTCGGGATCATACCGGTTTTGGTTCAGGCAGATTTACCATACCGGAAACGGCGAATACCGATCAACCGTTTCATATGCAAAAACATCCGCGCCCGGTCCGTATCAAAAAATCAGGCAGGGATGCCTCCAAAAAATAAAGAACAATAAAGCATATCTGCCACACCGAAAAAACACATTTGCCATATGAGAAAAACCGTACGCATAAAATGCCTCAACAATAGAAAGTCCCTTCATATACAACGGGGTACAAACCTGAAAGAGGTTGCTAATCTCCTTGGCGTCAAACTTGATCACCCCATTCTCGGAGCCATGGTCAACAACCAGGTGAGGGAATTGTCTTTTGAATTATACAATCCCAAAACCATTGAATTTATTGACATTACGCATAAGGACGGAATGCGCATGTATATCAGAGGGCTTTCCTTTCTCCTGTATGCAGCTGTCAGTGAACTGTTTCCCCATGCCCGTCTCAGAATCGACCACTCCGTAAGTAAAGGTTTTTATTGCGAACTTCACAACACGAAAAAGGAGCTTTCCATTGATGATGTTTTAGCCCTCGGCAACAAAATGCGCCAACTGGTGGATATGGACATTCCAATTGTCCAGCATAAGGAAGAGACGGAAGAAGTCATCGAATTCTTTCAACAGCATGGCCTTAACGATAAGGTGGAACTTTTGCGGCATCGCGGCCAGTATTACTCTTCTTACTACACCATGGACCAGCATATCGGGAAGTTCTACGGTTTCATGGTTCCCTCAACAGGCTATCTGCAGGTCTTCGATCTGAATAAATATTATCACGGAATGCTGCTGCAGGTTCCCAATCAGCAAAATCCCGATCAGGTAGAACAGCTGGTGGAACAAAAGAAAATGTTCGAGATATTCAGGGAGTTCAGCCAATGGAACCGGATCCTGAAAGTGACCAACATCAGCGATCTCAACAATGCCGCCCACAACGGAGAGGCCGAAAGACTCATCAAAGTGAGTGAGGCTCTTCATGAAAAGAAGATGGCTCAGATCGCCGATCAGATCACCGAACGCCGTGAAAATGTGCGTATTGTTCTGATAAGTGGGCCCACCTCTAGCGGAAAAACCACTTTCAGCAAACGGCTGGCAGTTCAGTTGCTGGTCAACGGCATTATTCCTCTAAACCTTTCACTCGACAATTATTTTGTAGACCGTGACAAAACGCCCATTGACGAAAACGGAGAATATGACTTCGAAGCTCTGGGAGCCCTCAATATTGACCTTTTCAATCAGCACCTGATATCCCTTATGAAGGGGGAAGAAGTGGAACTCCCCCGTTTTTCTTTCGAAACCGGGAAACAATACTATAGCGGGAAGAAACTGAGAATGAAAAAAGACAACATCCTGATCGTGGAAGGCATTCATGGTCTTAATCCCCAGCTTACGCCACTGGTTGAAAACAAGGCCAAATTCAAGATTTATGTCTCGGCCCTTACGAATATCAACATCGACGATCAGACCCGGATCCCGACCACCGATAACCGACTGATAAGGCGCATCATACGCGATTACCGGTACAGAAACTATTCTGCTCTCGACACCATATCAAGATGGGAAAGTGTCCGGCGGGGAGAACAAAAACACATTTTCCCTTACCAGGAAGAAGCTGATGTGATGTTCAATTCGGCACTGCTATATGAACTTGCTGTTTTAAAACCATTTGCAGAGCCGGTATTGCTGGAGGTTCAACCCAACCGGCCAGAATATTCCGAGGCCAACCGGTTGTTGAAATTTTTCAGCTACTTCAGGCCCATTCAACCAAGAGAAATTCCTCCAACCTCCATTTTGAGAGAATTTTTGGGGGGCAGCAGTTTTAACTATTAATTTGTAACTTTCTGTCACCGGAATGCATCTAATGTTGTGATGAAATACACCTTCAGGAGAAAGCATCCGGAAGCCTTTTTCTGGATCATTGCACTCATTGCACTGGCACTGACCAACCCCGAAAGCCAGGGCCATTTCTCGTTGTGTCCGGTGAAAAATGCCGGCCTCGATTTCTGCCCCGGTTGCGGATTGGGCCATGCCATATCGTGGCTTTTCAGAGGCCATGTGACAGCTTCATTTAACAGTCACCCCTTGGGAATACCGGCAGTGCTCATATTGTTAACGCGCAGCATAAATCTCCTGAAAAATGAGATACATTTATTCAAAAACCACAAAACAGCAAAATGGAACGAATCTACAGACTGATGCCGGAAGCAGATATGGAGGAAGCTTATTATCTTGACAACCTCTTGAAAGAAAAAAGCGAACAACAGGTAAAAGATTTCCTGTCGGTCTACCGCTCACGCCGCCGTGATCCACAGATCACCCTGATTACGGCATTGATCGGATTTCTGGGTGTGTCGGGTGTTCACCGCTTTCTCCTCAACCAGATCGGCATGGGGATCTTGTATCTTCTTACCGCCGGTTTGTGTTTCATCGGCACCATTGTTGACCTGGTCAACTACCGGAATCTGACTCTTGAATACAATCAAAATATGGCCAACAGATTAATGCTGATGATACGGTAAATAATTTATGGTTCAGGCTAAAAAAATCCACCACAGAAGAGCACTTTTCCCGGCAAAACGATGCTTCTGCCCGTTTTTTCTGGTTAACAAACAATGCCATCTGTCGTGGATCTTTCACGCCACCTTAAGAACAATTCCCGCCCCATAACAAAGGAAGAAAGCCATGTGTCACAAAGCGGTGCATGGTGTATATCAAATCAGATATGGATCACCTCATCGTAAGCCGCTGCGGAAGCTTCCATAATCGCTTCAGACATGGTGGGATGAGGATGTACAGACTTGATGATCTCATGTCCGGTGGTTTCCAGTTTTCGTACCGAAACCAGCTCAGCTATCATCTCGGTAACATTGGCCCCGATCATATGGCCACCGAGAAGCTCCCCGTATTTCGCGTCAAAAATAAGTTTGACAAATCCATCCTTGTGTCCGGAAGCACTGGCCTTTCCTGAAGCGGAGAAAGGGAACTTACCCACTTTCAGCTCGTAACCTGCTTCTTTAGCAGCTTTTTCGCTCATTCCCACCGAGGCAACTTCAGGTGACGTATAAGTACAGGCGGGGATATTACCGTAATCCAACGGCTCCACTTCCTGACCGGCGATTTTCTCTACACACAGGATGCCTTCCGCTGATGCCACATGAGCAAGGGCCTGACCGGGCACGATATCACCGATGGCATATACGCCTTCAGCCGAAGTCCGGTAAAACTCATCCACTTTTACATGGCCTTTTTCAATTTCCACACCGGCTTCCTCCAATCCAATGTCTTCAATGTTGGGAGCAATCCCTACAGCCGAGAGAACAATGTCGGCTTCGATTTCCTGTTCTCCTTTTTTGTTTTTAACGGTCACCTTAACACCTTTACCCGAAGTATCAACACTGGTGACTTCTGAGCCGGTCATGACATTGATACCGGATTTTTTAAAGGAACGCCCCAGCTGTTTGGATACCTCTTCATCCTCGAGCGGCACAACATTGTCCAAATACTCCACCAAAGTGACTTTCGTCCCAATGGAGTTGTAAAAATAGGCAAATTCACTGCCTATGGCTCCTGAACCCACAACCACCATCGATTTGGGTTGTTTCTCCAGTGTAAGGGCCTTCCGGTACCCAATCACCTTCTTGCCGTCCTGCGGAAGGCTGGGCAATTGCCGGCTACGGGCGCCGGTGGCTAACAGGACGTGTTTGGCTTCAACGGTTTCTTTATCACCGTTGTTTCGGGTGACTTCCACCTTTTTGTCTTTGGTGAGCTTGCCTGTGCCTTCAATGACCTCAACTTTATTCTTCTTAAAGAGGAATTGTATGCCTTTGCTCATGCCCCCGGCTATCTCCCGGCTACGATTGATCATAGCAGAAAAATCGGCATTGGCTTTTCCCTCGATATGAACCCCGTAATCTTCTGCGTGGGTCAGATATTCAAATACCTGGGCGCTTTTCAGGAGCGACTTTGTGGGGATACAACCCCAGTTCAGACAAACCCCTCCCAGTTCGGCCTTTTCAACAACGCCGACTTTCATGCCGAGTTGAGAGGCCCTGATCGCCGCAACATAGCCGCCAGGACCACTTCCGATAACAACAAGATCGTATTTCATAATAAATAAAAATTTGATTATCTCTTTTTTACTGAATGATTGCCAAATTTAGGAATTATGACCCAACATTCCATTCCAAAACCATGGTTTACCAGAAGAAAACAGAAAACACGGGTTTTAACAAATGGGCAATCTAACCTGATTCATTCCTTACAACTCCGTTTAAAAAACAATCAACCGGCTTGTTTGTTGAAAAGCCGCTCTTCTGAAAACAAAAAAACCGGTCTTCCTGTGGAAAACCGGTCTTGAAAGAGGTCTTGACTCGGACCTATAAAATTTCATCGAGTTTTTCCTGAAGGGCTTCCCCCCTGAGATTTTTTTCGATGATGACACCATCTTTATCAAGAAGGAGCGTAAAAGGGATGGATTGCACCCCATAAGTACCAGCTACTTCTCCTTCCGGATCATGCAATTGTGTCCAGGTGATATTGTCCTCCTCTATGGCCTTAAGCCAGGGATCGCTTGTTTTATCAAGCGATACACCTACAATTTCGAAGTCCTCGCCTCCGTATTGCTTATAGGCTTCCACCATATTGGGACTTTCCTCACGGCATGGACTGCACCATGACGCCCAGAAATCAAGGAATACATATTTACCCTGAAAATCTTCCAGTTTCACTTCTTCACCCTCAGTATCGGGAAGTGTAAAGCCGGGGGCAGATTCTCCGATTTCGATGGATTCCCCGCCCTGTTGGGCCTGCGCCTGATCACCGGAAGATTCCTGCATGCTTTTCATCTCCTCAACATAGGGATGTTCAGGAAGATCCTCTTCGAAAGAAGCGATCAACTCTTCCAGTTCTGAAGCTTCCATTGAGTTAGCCATATTCAGGGCCATGAAAGCGCCCACAGCATTATCGGTATTCTGGTCAATAAAATCCCGGTAATATTTTTGCTGTTCTTCCATGATGGTCTGATACTCGCCGGTTAGTTGTTCCATTTTTTGCTGATCGCCTTCCTGCCTGGCTACCATAAACTCCTGCTGCAGTTCCTGGGCACGGTCATTGGAAGGAACTTCATCATTAAACTTCCGGAACTTCTCATTCAAAGCGGGACCTTTAACCTCAGCCTCCTGAAGTTCATCCACGTGGCCACTGATTTCGATATCACCACTTTCCAGGAAAAAGGGTATCGGAACCTGATTCTCGTCCACATAAACAAGGTGCAGTTCAGGTTGATCAACTGTTCCTGTAAAGCTGAACGCCCCGTCAACGATATCGGCACTATCAACGGGAGCAGGCCCTCCGGATTCTACTTTCTGAAGAACGGCAAGGCCATCGCTGATGCCTTCAAGCTCACCGGAAACCTTATACTCTTTGGTTTTACTACCACAAGATGCCAGTAAAACCCCTGTTACAAATAATAAAACAACTTTTTTCATAATTCACGCTCCAATCCTCTGTTCTGTTTTAATTGCCCTGGGGCTGTTGCTCTTGTTGCTGCTGCTGTTGCTGCTGTTGCTGCTGTTGCTGCTGCTGCTGTTGCTGCTGACCTCCCTGCTGTTGCGGTTGCTGCATCGGTTGCTGCTGCTGTTGCTCCAAGGTTTCCTTTATGTTTTTCATTTCTTCAACATAAGGATGCTCCGGAAGGTTCTCCTCAAATGTAGCAATCAACTCATCAAGCTCGGACGGTTGCATGGAGTTAGCCATGTTCATAGCGAGAAAAGCACCTACTGCATTATCAGAATTTTCTTCAACAAAATCCTCATAATAACTTTGCTGTTCCTCCATGATTCCCTGGTACTCCTGTGCCAGTTCCTGCATTTTTTCCTGATCCTCACCGTCACGTGCATCCATAAACTCCTGCTGAAGCTCCTGAGCACGGTCATTGGAAGGAACCTTATCGTTGAATTCCTGAAATTTCTCATTCAGTTCAGAACCTTCAACATCGGCTTCCTGCATATCATCAATGTTGGCATTGATGTTAATATTTCCACTTTCAAGGAAGAAAGCAACCGGCATTTCGTTGTCATCCACATAAACCAGATAAAGCTCAGGATGTTCAACGGTTCCTGAAAAACTGAAAGAACCATCAGTAATTTCGGTACTGTCCACAGCTACAGGTCCGCTGGATTCAATCTTCTGCAAAACAGCATTTCCTTCGGTAACGCCGTCAATTTTTCCCGACACCTGATACTCGTTGTTTTCACTTCCACAAGATGCCAGTAAAAGTCCAATCACAAATAAAAAACCAATTTTTCTCATAAAATAATCATTATAGTTTATCAAAATACATATTGAGTAATTCTCTCGCCGCAATAAATGAACTTGTTTGATCATTCAGGACCTTTTGCTCATACTTCTTTATTTCATCTTTGATGACGGGGTCCTGATAGAAATTATTTTTAAGGTATTCGTTAATGGTCTCAAACATCCAGAATTTCGATTGTTCCCGGCGATTGGTGCGGAAAAAGCCATTTTCTTTCGTCATCTGAATATATTCCATAATCATATCCCAGATCCCGGCCACTCCTTCGTTATGGAGAGCCGAACAGATTTCGACTCTGGGGATCCAACCAGATTGAGTTGGCGGAAAAAGGTGCAATGCATTTCTGAATTCTGCACGCGCCAACCTTGCTTTTTCCACATTAGGCCCGTCGGCTTTATTAATCGCAATGGCATCTGCCATCTCCATGATCCCCCTTTTAATTCCCTGCAACTCATCACCGGCACCGGCAAGCATTAAGAGCAGAAAAAAATCAACCATGGAGTGAACAGCCGTCTCTGACTGACCAACACCAACCGTTTCAATGAAAATATTATCAAACCCTCCGGCCTCGCATAAAATAATGGTTTCCCTTGTTTTCCGGGCAACTCCGCCAAGCGAACCAGCAGAAGGTGAGGGACGAATGTAAGCATTTTTTTCGGCCGACAATTGTTCCATCCTTGTTTTATCACCAAGAATACTTCCCTTTGAACGTTCACTGCTGGGATCAATGGCCAGTACAGCAAGTTTGCCGCCATTTTTCAAAATGTGCATGCCCAGAGCTTCAATAAAAGTGCTTTTACCGGCTCCGGGAACGCCTGTAATTCCAATACGAACCGATTTTCCGGCGTGGGGCACACAACGTTCAATAATCTGACGGGCAATATCCTGATGCTGTGGGTGGTTGCTTTCAACCATGGTAACGGCGCGGCTCAAAACAGTAACATCCCCGTTTAAGATACCTTCCACATATTCATCCACACCGAGCTTCGAACGCCTGCGCCCCAAAAATCGTCTGGCAGCATCCGGATTAACCGAGGGAAGATGATCAACTCCTCTGTTAACATTCAGCCCTTTATACTCGGGGTCATTTTCTATATGGTCGTGGTCTTCACGCCTCTTCATCCGTATAAAATTGATTTTTTAGGTCGAATGCCTGCCTGTCGGCAGACAGGGAATTCGCATGCAAGAACTTATACATGTTCTTATTGTGGCAAACTTTGTCATGCTCGTTTCATACATATACAATTATTTCTCAACCGTCCCTGTAAGTCTCAACAAAAGCTTGCTCTTATGGGGGTCATTAGAATAAATGGTCACAGATTTGTTCTGCCGCCCACTCATACCACGGGCATCGAATTCGGCCACCACTTTCGTCGACTCTCCCGGCGGGATGACGGTCTCCTCAGGTTCAATGGCGGTACACCCACATGAGGCACGAATCTTTCTTAAAACAAGATCGGATTTCCCGGTATTACTTAATTTAAAGGCATGTGAGACCTTTTCTCCCTGCTTGATCCCGCCAAAATCAAAAACACGATCATCCACTTCGATCTCCGGAGCATTGGCCATTTCCTCTTCACTCCATTCGGAAAAATCCTCTTCTATGGTAGCATTGACGCTCAGACGGTTTTTACGATCCAGCTCCCCGTTCATTTTCAGATAAACCTGATCCACAACAAAACCCCAATCATCCTTAGCTTCAGCATCAAAGGTGGCGACAATTTTCCCTTCTTCTCCGGGCTTCAACTCTTCCGGCTCAGAACGGATCTGCAAATGAGAGGGAACATTGTCAAATTCAATGCCAACCACCTCTTCCGAGGTATTGATCATCTCAAGCTCTTCAGTTTTCTTCTCATCCGGGGCTATTTTGGTAAACGAGAGGTGAGCAGATTTTAAACGGATGTCTCCCATAGCCTTTGGATAATGATCTTCAACCGTCCTCTCACGGGGCTCTACCTTGCCGGTAATCCGCAATACAACAGAAGATTCTTCTCCATTGGTCCTGACAACTATGGATTTATTAAAATTACCCGGACGATTTTTGGGATCAAAAACAACTTTTATATTCCCCTCTTTCCCCGGTTTTACGGGGCGACGGGTCCAATCGGGACTGGTACAACCACAGGAGGCCCTGACATTATGAACCACCAAAGGCTGTTCTCCGGTATTGGTGAACTTGAAAGTATGCTCTACTGTCCCCTCATCTTCTTTAATTTCACCAAAATCATGGGTCTTTTTCTCAAATTCAATGGCAGCCCGGGACTGTTGACCATAAGCGGCAACACCTATAAAGGCAACGATTGCTAATCCTAACAACCTTTTCATCATCGTTGATTTTAAAATTAAATAGATCTGCTTTTCCAATAAAAGGTATCACAAAGCTAATAATATTTTTTTATCCTGTGTTTTCGAAAACCATGCCATTTTTTTACAAGACAAGAGGTAATACAACGGCGCCTCCAACAAAAATTCGGAAGCTAATTTGTTGTTGTATTTTTTGAATAAAGTGCGTATAGGTTCTGCCAAAAAATTTGCAAAGAACGATCTTTCCATATACCTTTGAACATAAATTTTAAAATACCAGTGCCACAAGCTCAACACAAAAAATAAATCAGTTCGTCATGAAAAAATCATTCTTTACAGTGTCCATGCTTATGCTTTCAATGCTTTGGGGAGGTTGCCAGTCATCCAACGAGAACAAAAGTGAATCTTTGTCGATCATTCCCCGCCCTCAGGAGATAAAATCCACCGGCGGCCAGTTCACGCTTAACGGGGAAACCCGGATCATCCTTTCAGAGGATAACGAGGAGAACAGGAGTGTCGCCACTTTTTTGGCCGATCTAATAGCCCCATCCACGGGATTTCAGCCTGAAATTACTGAAGAGAGCGAAGCAGATCAAAATGTCATCGCCCTCCGGATCGATGAAAAAATGGACGGAAAGGAAGGTCATTACCGAATGACTGTTTCATCAGAGGCGGTTGAAATCATTGCCCCCGATGCAGTCGGTCTCTTCTACGGCGTACAATCGCTCCGCCAATTGTTGCCACCTGAAATTGAAAGTGAAAATCTTCAAAGCAATATTGAATGGAAAGTCCCCGGTGTAAAGATCACCGACGAACCGGCATTTGAATACCGCGGCCTTCACCTCGATGTGGGTCGCCACTTTTTCCCTGTCAGTTTTATCAAAAAGTACATCGACCTGCTGGCCATGCACAAGATGAACAAATTTCACTGGCACCTCACGGAAGACCAGGGGTGGCGCCTTGAGATCAAACAATATCCCAAACTTCAGGAGATTGCCAGTCAGCGCAAAGAGACACTTATCGGGCATGGGGGTGAAACACCCTTCGAATATGACGGAGAACCTTATGGCGGCTATTATACGCAGGAGGAAGCCCGAGAGATCGTAGAATATGCAGCTGAACGCCACATTACTGTGATCCCGGAAATTGAGATGCCGGGACATGCCCGTGCCGCACTTGCTGCGTACCCCGAACTGGGATGTACCGGCGGGCCTTATGAAGTAGCCACTCGCTGGGGCGTATTCGAGGATGTATATTGTGCCGGGAATGAACAAACATTCGAGTTTCTGGAAAATGTTCTTCTCGAAGTCATGGACATTTTCCCTTCAGAATACATTCATATCGGTGGCGATGAATCGCCAAAAAGCCGGTGGGAGGAATGCCCCAAATGCCAGGCCCGCATTGCGGAAGAGGGACTCGAAGACGAACATGAACTTCAGAGTTACTTTATTACACGCATGGAGAAATTCCTGAATAAGCATGACCGCAACCTGATCGGCTGGGATGAGATCCTGGAAGGCGGACTGGCACCTGAAGCTACTGTCATGTCATGGCGCGGTACAGAAGGCGGAATTGAAGCGGCCAAAATGGGACACGACGTCATCATGACACCCAACTCTCACTTGTATCTGGACCATTACCAAAATGATCCGGAAGAAGAGCCTTTGGCCATTGGCGGCTATCTGACCCTGGAAAAGGTTTACTCATACAACCCGGTCCCGGAAGCTTTATCGGATGAAGAAGCCAGGCATATCCTGGGGGCCCAGGGAAATGTCTGGACTGAGTACATGAAAACCAGCGATCATGTGGAATACATGGCCTATCCAAGGGCCAGCGCCCTTTCAGAGGTGGTCTGGACAAACGCAGACAAGAAAGATTTCAAAGATTTTCTCAGACGGATGGAGAAACATTACCAACGCCTCGATCAGCTCAATGTCAACTATTTTTACGAAGTCCCCAAACCTGAATCGAACACAGAGAAAGCAGGTTTTCTGGAATCGGTAACCATCGAGCTCGAAAAGATCCTCCCCGGCAGTGATATCAGATATACAACAGACGGAACCACCCCCGACGAAACGTCCAAACTATATTCGGGCCCCATCACAGTGGATGAAACCACAGAGATCAAAGCCATAACGGTAAAAAAATCCGGCGAAACCAGTTCGCCGCTGGTCATTCCGGTTACCAGGGTTGATTTCACTTCCCCTGTGAGCAGACCAGAAAAAGAAGAAAAAGGTCTGAAGTACGCCTATCATGAAGGTCTCTTCCAGAGTGTTAAAGAGATCCCCCAATCAAAGGTTCAAAAAGAAGGCATCACCAAAGAGCAGCTGGTTCCTGATGTCATCGAAAGCGAGCAGTTCGGGTTTGTGTTTTCAGGTTATTTCAAAGCGGAACAGGAAGGCTTATACCATTTTCATCTCACATCCGACGACGGCAGCATCATGAAGTTGAATGGTGAAGAGTTGATTGATAATGACGGCCTGCACACGGAGCAAACTGTCACCGAGCCGGTCGCCCTCAGGGAAGGATATTACGAAATAGAGATTCTCTTCTCGGAAGGCGGTGGTGGCTATACCCTGAACCTGGAAGCCGAATACCCCGACGGCAGCCGAAAAGAGCTCACACCTGAAGATTTTGTGCTGTAGATATCGGTTCGCCTGAAGAGATATCATCAGCCACTGATCAAAGAGCTATTTTTCAATAGATCGTTAGATTTTTAGATCTTCATTGAGTATTCCGGGAAAAGACGCACGAACAGGCGTCTTTTCCCGGCTTATCGTATGGCGGGTTTTTTCTCATCTCCCGGTCACCGGACTTTCTCTTCCATAACTTTGCCAAAACAAAAGAGGCTTTTCCCCGGAATTTTAGCATTTTTGCAAATAAACCAGGTAAGAATGGCCCATGCAAGATATTTCTTGCGGGGAGCAACGTAATAAATGGACATATGGAAGACCTGAAGCACGCCATCCAACGCTCGGCAAAAGAGTTATACGGGAAAATCATCTCCTGGCGCCGACACATTCATCAGCATCCCGAACTGTCGTTCGAAGAGCATGAAACCGCTGCATTTGTGTCTTCCCGCCTCCACGAGATGGGCATCCCTTTTCGCGCGGGGATAGCCGGAACCGGGATCATCGCCACCATTGAAGGTTATGAAGAAGGCAAAGTCATTGCCCTGAGGGCCGACATGGACGCTCTGCCCGTCAGGGAAGAGACCGGACTCCCCTTCACCTCCGTTAATGAGGGTGTCATGCATGCCTGCGGCCATGATGCCCACACTGCTGCACTCCTGGGTGTTGCCGAAATCCTTCACCAACTGAGAAACCGGTGGCGGGGAACGGTACTTCTGATATTCCAGCCAGGCGAAGAAAAATTTCCGGGCGGTGCCAGCTTAATGCTCAAAGAAGGAGCCCTCGACCATCCACGTCCTGATCTCATCATAGGCCAGCATGTTTTGCCGGACATGCCTGCCGGGCATGTAGGGTTCAGACCGGGCATGTACATGGCGTCGGGCGACGAAGTTTATCTTACGGTAAAAGGCAAAGGAGGCCACGCAGCCCTCCCGCATACCCTTAACGATACGGTGTTGATCGCATCCCACATCATCGTAGCCCTGCAACAAATCACAAGCAGGATGGTGCCCGCCAATATTCCCACGGTCCTCTCTTTCGGGAAGATTGAAGGGAAAGGCGCCACCAACATTATTCCCGAAAAAGTGGAAATCGCCGGTACACTCCGGACCATGAATGAAGAATGGCGTGCGCGCATCAAAAGCCGGATCAGGGAAATGGCTTCCGGCATGGCATCCTCCATGGGTGCAGAGTGCGAAGTCGACATTAAAGACGGGTATCCCGTGGTGCACAATCATGAGCAAATGACCAGGGCAGCCGCCGGTTATGCCAGGGCATTTCTCCCGGCGGGGCAAACAGAGGATATGGACATCCGCATGACGGCCGAAGATTTCGGATATTACACCCACCGCTTCCCTTCTGTATTTTACAGATTCGGCGCAGGTCAGAAGCAAGGCAACACCGGGGCCCTGCACACCCCGCAATTCAACCTCAACGAAGAAAGTCTTGAAACAGCCTCAGGTATGATGGCATGGCTGGCTGTTAATTTTCTGAATTCAGAAGAATAAAAAGAGGTTATCGGCATGCTACGGTGCGTTATTCTTTTTTAACCTTCCCCTCTCAGTGGTTTTTTGTAATTTTGTATGTTGTAAAACATCATTACAGAACACGGATAAAACCATGGGGATAAAACAAAATACATCAAAAGAACCCACGATCAGGAATATACCTCAATTATTTGACGTTCTGACGCCTGAAGAACAAAACTACCTGCTGGCCAACTACAGCACCATCAAATACCGCAAGAACCAGATCATATATCAGGAAGGAGAAAGGCCCACGGGGCTGCTGTGTGTTGAATCAGGGAAGGTCAAAATCTATAAGGAAGGGCTGAACGGCCGTGAACAGATTGTCCGCATGGCCAGTGGGCCGGGGTTTATCGGATATCGCGCATTGTTTGCAGATGAGCCCCATGTGGCCTCGGCTGTGGTTTTTGAACCTTGTGTGATCTTCTACATCGAAAAAAACGTGATCATGACGTTGATGGCTTCGAATAATGCCCTGTGCATGAACATCATCCGGTCCTTTGCCACGGAATTGGGGTTCGCCCGGTTTCGTACTGTATCACTCACACAAAAACACATACGGGGTCGTCTGGCCGAAAGCCTGCTGGTATTGCGCGATATCTACGGTTATGAAGCGGACGGCTCCACTCTGGGCATTTATCTCTCCCGTGAAGACCTGGCCAATTTCTCCAACATGACAGCTTCCAATGCCATCCGAACCCTCACTACTTTCGTTAAAGAGAACGTCCTGACCATTGACGGACGTGTCATCAAAGTGCTTGACGAACCAAAACTGGAGAGAATCTCGAGACTGGGTTAAGAATTACCGATTGGTTACTGCGTAAATCAATAGATCGTTAAACGACTGGCTCAGTCGCAGAAGTCGGAAGACAATAGAAGCTCGAAGCTCGAAGCTGAAAGCTCGAAGCGGGAAGCTCGAAGCTGAAAGCTCGAAGCGGGAAGGTTGAGGCTGGAAGGTTGAGGCTGGAAGGAGGGTTTTTTGCGAAATACCTTGCACGTAAGAAAGGAGCGTTTGTGGTTATTTTAAAAGAGGGTGTCTAAAAACAATAGTCCGTTAAAAAATGGCTAAACGCAAAGACCTGTCTGCCATGTCATGAAATAGACCTGTTTTGACTCAAAGGCTCTTACTGAAAGATAGAAAGCCTCTATTTCATTTGTCGCCAGGCAGGCGCCATGACCTGTCTGCCGTTTTTAAATTTAGCATCCTGTAATATAAACGAACTTTTGTTTGTACAATTAATTTTGTTTCACATTACACGCCAGGCAGGCGCAAAGTTTTTATTATGAGAGAGTTGCGATTCATTTCTTTGTTTCAAAATGCAGATTTTCAGTGTTATACGATTCATCTTACCTGTCTGCCGTTTTCTTATTACAATCCTGCTATATAAAACAAACTTTGGTTTGTACAGCAAGTCTCATTTTTCATAAACCGCCAGGCAGGCATCTAATATCTAAAAACCTAACGATCTATTGTAAGGCTCACTCTTTAAAATAAACCCTGGACACTCTTCTGGAAATACTGGTAAGAATTTCGTAAGGGATGGTCTCAAGCTGACGAGCCAGATGGGTGAGCGGATAGTCATCGCCAAAAACCAATACATCATCCCCTTCTTCAGCCTGGATATCGGTCAGATCAATCATACACATATCCATGCAAATCTGGCCCACAATAGGAGCCAGCCGTCCGTGAACCATCATCTTTCCCCGCCGGTTGCTCAGATGCCGGTTCAGGCCGTCGGCATACCCCACCGGGACAATGCCGATGTATCCGTCACGTGAAAGCGCCCCTGCCCGGTTATAGCCTATGGTATCAAAGCCCGCCACCGGCTTTATCTGGGAAATGTAAGAGCGAAGCGATACCACATTGCGAAGATCCCCGATCTCTCCTGCCCCGAAACCATAAAGTCCGATCCCCAAACGGACCATATCGAAATTGGCTTCGGGAAACCGTTCAATTCCTGCACTGTTGAGAATATGCATCCAGAAATCGGTTTGAAGTTCATACTTCAGGCGCCGGCATATATTTTCAAATGTCCGGATCTGATGACGGGTAAACGAGTCGTGAGCCGGATCATCACTTCCGGCCAGGTGGGAGAATACCGATTTTATCTTTAATGCCGGCATATTTTTCATGCGACGAATGAGTTCATCGATCTCGCCTTCCAGAAATCCCATCCGGTTCATGCCCGTATCAATCTTGAGATGAACGGGTACCCCCGGTTCCCCTTCGGCTTCAGCTGAAATATTGAACGCTTCCAGTACCCGGAAACTGTATATCTCGGGCTCCAGATTATAGGCCAGCATTTGGCCGAAGCTCTTTTCTTCGGGACTCATAACAATAACAGGGGTAGCGATTCCCGCTTTCCTCAGTTCCATCCCTTCATCGGCAAATGCCACACCCAGATAATCAACATTGTGATGTTGCAGGGCGGCCGCGATCTCATAAGAACCGCTCCCGTACGAGAACGCCTTGACCATGGCCAGCACTCTGGTCTGATCCCCTAAAAGCCGCCGGTACTGATTCAGGTTGTGGCTCAGTGCGTCAAGGTTGATCTCCATCACGGTGGCATGACGCTTTTGTTCCAGCCGGGTGACGATCCTCTCAAAGGAGAAAGGACGGGATCCTTTCACAAGAATGGCTTCGCCCCTGAAGTGGAAGGAAGGGATGGCTTTCAGCATCTCTTCGGTGGTATCGAAAAACCGCGCCCGGCTCCCAAAGAAGGACGCATATCGCGAAAGGGCGGGTCCCACGCCGATGAAACGGTCGATCTCTTTTTCGCCGATCATAGAGGCCACCATCGGATACAATTCATCATCGGGAACCCCCGTCTGTAAAATATCGGAAAGGATCACGGTCCTCGTCACGCCTTTTCTGCGACTCTGCTGCACCAGAAAATCGAGGGCCACCTGAAGGGAAGTAATATCGGCATTATAAGTATCATTGATCAACAGGTTGTCGTTCATCCCTTCCTTTTGTTCCAGACGCATGGCCACAGGTGTTAACAAAGTGGTCCGGCCGGCAATGGTGCCGGGCGTATAACCAAATGACAGCAAAAACAGAATGGCCGCCATCACATTATCCACACTCACGCGGTCGGTAAAGGGGATGTCCACATCGAAAACCTGCCCCTTCCATTTCATGGAAAGTTGGGTCCCCTCATCCAACTCTTTTTCACCTACCAACTGAAGTGTAGCCGCCCCGGACCGGCCCCAGGTCATCAGATTTTTTTCCGGGAAGCGGGCGGTGATGATCTTATGAACAAGCGCCTGATCACGTCCGTAAAAAATGGTCTCAACGTCCCGGAACAATTTCAATTTTTCATTGAGTTTGTCTTCAAGGGAGGCAAAATTTTCCTGATGGGCCTGTCCCAGAGTCGTAAATAACCCCATGGATGGATTGATGATGCGCTGCAACCTCTCCATTTCGCCGGGGAGGGAAATACCAGCTTCAAAGATCCCCAGGCCTGAACGACCGGAAAGATGCCAGAGCGAGACCGGTACGCCCACCTGACTGTTGTAACTCCGGGGTGAACGGGTTACAAAAAGGTCACTCCCGATGAGTTGCGACAGCCACTCTTTCACAATGGTTTTCCCGTTGCTTCCTGTAATGGCCAGAACCGGCAGGTTATACCGTGATCTGTGAAAAGCAGCCACTTCCTGCAAGGCATCCAGTGGATCTCCTACCTCTATCCAGTTGGCAGAAAGTTCTAACCCGGTTGGTATGGCTCCCTCCCTCACCACAAAATTACGTACCCCTTTCCGGTACAACTGAGTGATAAACTGATGGCCATCGTGATGACTCCCCTTCAGGGCAAAAAACAAACTTTCGGAAGGATCATAAACCGAGCGGCTGTCGATCAGAAGGCGTGCAATGATCGAGGATACATTCCGCGTCAGTCGTCCACGGCAGGCTTCAGCAATTTGTTCCGGCGAGTAGGTGGTCATTTTTCATAGTATTTTAGGTAGCAGGCCCGGCAGACGGCTTCATAAGTCTCCCCGGCACCTACTTCAACCAGTTTATCACTTGTGATCTTTCGAAGTGAGAATTGTGCCAAATCTCCGCAATGCATACAAATGGCATGTACTTTGGTAACATACTCGGCACTGGCCAGCAAGGAGGGAACAGGGCCAAAGGGATTTCCTTTAAAGTCCATATCCAGACCGGCCACGATTACACGTAAACCCTGACCGGCCAATTGATTGCAAACGCGTGTAAGGCCTTCATCGAAAAACTGAGCCTCATCGATGCCCACCACTTCGACATTGCTGCTGAGAAGCAAAATATTACCAGAGCCTTCCACCGGAGTGGAACGAATGCTGTTGGCATCATGTGAGACAACCTCATCATCGCTGTAACGGGTATCCATCACAGGCTTGAAGATCTCCACCCGCTGACCGGCAATACGGGCGCGGCGAAGACGACGGAGAAGCTCTTCGGTCTTGCCTGAGAACATGGAGCCCGCGATCACTTCTATCCATCCCCGTTTTTCCGACTTATCGACCTTGTTTTCAAGAAACATTGAAAGAATAATTTATTTTCGCGATGCAATCACTACCTTTGCAAAGGTAACGAAAAATGGGCCTCAAGCTAATATGGAAAAGGATGCTCTTCTCGAAATAGTACTTCATGACCTCAAGGAGGTAGAAACGCTGGTGCAGTCGTTCAAAGGCAAAACGGAAATTTCCCCGGCTTTCTTGAGATTAACGCGCAAAAGGATACAAAGCATCATGGAGGAAATCGACATGCTGGAAGAACTGGCCGAACCTCCGTCAGGAGAAGATCATACCCGGCATACGCCCTCCAGTTCCCCACGGGAAGAAATCCCTGTCCGTGAAGCAGACCGGCCGGCAAAAGATGAGCCGTCAAAGACCACTCCCCCACCAACTCCGGACACCGAAAAGAAAACCACAGAACAGGAAGAAGAACAAACACCGGAAACAAAGGTGAAGGAGGAGCCTGAAGCAGCTCCCCGGGAAACCATTTCCGCCCCGGAAAAGAAAACCGAAACAGACGGCACCAGAGAAAAGGAGCCACCAGCAACCCAAACAGACAGCGAAAATACCAGGAATCAGGAACAAGCCCCCCCTCAGCCTTCTCCCGAAACTTCAAAAGATCCGGAACAGGAGGAGACCAAAAAAGAGCACAAAGTTCTGGGTGAAAAACTGACCCGGGAGAAATCATCCTACAACGAGGAAATCGCCCGGAAAGCCACCAACGGGGCAGCCCGTCGCTTTCGGACATCTCCTCCGATAGCCGACCTGAGAAAAGCCATGGGCATCAACGACCGCTTTTATTACCAGCGGGAACTTTTCGGCGGAAGTGCCGGGCTCATGAACCAGACACTGGATCAACTCAATGAAATGCAGAGCATGGATGATGCCCGCAATTTCTTGCTCACTAACTTCAACTGGGACCCGGAAAATGAAGCTGTGATAAGCTTCCTGGAAATAGTGGAACGCCGTTACCTCTAGCCCGAATAATTCATGAACAGATCATCAAATAGCAACGATACCAGGCACTCCGGCGGACTTCTTTACGTTGTTCCCACCCCCATCGGCAATCTCGGGGATATGACCTTCAGAGGGGTGCAGATCCTTAAAGAGGTGGATTTCATTCTGGCTGAAGACACCCGTACATCGGGTAAGCTGCTGAAACATTATGCCATTGAAACCAAAATGTATGCCCATCACAAGTTCAACGAACACGCGGCTGTAGAAAAAGTCGTCAACAGGCTTCAAACAGGCGAAACAGCCGCCGTGATTTCCGATGCCGGAACACCGGGGATATCCGATCCCGGTTATCTGGTGGTCAGAAAGTGCATTGATGCCGGCATCGAGGTGGAATGCCTGCCTGGTCCCACAGCTTTTATACCCGCTTTGGTCGCAGCGGGACTACCCAATGACCGTTTTTGTTTCGAAGGATTCCTGCCCCAGAAAAAAGGCAGAAAAACACGTCTTGAAAATCTGGTCAATGAAGAACGCACCATGGTGTTTTATGAATCACCCCACCGGTTGGTGAAGACCCTCAGGCAACTGGGGGAAGTCCTTGAAGATGACCGCGAAGCAGCCGTATCAAGAGAGATCAGTAAAATACACGAAGAAACCGTCAGAGGCAGCCTGAAAACCCTGGAAGATCACTTCACCTCACATCCTCCAAAAGGCGAAATTGTTTTAATTGTCAATGGCAAAAAAGATTAATAACTTTGGCATGAAGTTAAAACATATCCAATTCAGTCTGATTTTTAAAAACCCATCAAATAACATAGGCCATGAAACTTATTAAGACCACCTTCCGAAAAGCTTTTTTGCTTCTAATTGCCGTGCCCCTTCTCTTGCAATGCCAACAGGGGCCCAGCCGGTCCGAACTCAAAGAACAAAACGACTCCCTGGCCCGCCAGACAGCCCTGAAAGATTCGCAGATGAATCAGATGGTCAATACCATCGGGGACATTGAAGCCACCTTGCGCGTTATCAAAGAGAAAGAACAGCTCATTGCCCTGAGAGCCAGAGAAGGCGATACCGAAGGCACATCAGCCAATGAGATCAATGAAGACATACGGCTGATCTATGATCTCATGGTTCAGAACAAAGAGAAGATCGATGCCCTGGAAAAACAGCTTGAAAATTCCGGTGTGGAAAACAACAGACTAAGAAAACTGATCGACAATCTCAACGAAGAACTTAAAGAAAAGAATGAAGAGATCCAGAATTTGAACAACCTGGTACAGGAAAAGAACAAAGAGATTGACGACATGCATTATGCTCTTACCGACATGGAACTCACACTCGATTCGGTAAAAGAGGTCAACGAAGAAACACGCTCGGAATTACAGTCAACCCGGGACGACATGTATACAGCCCACTATGCCATCGGGTCCAAAAAAGAGCTTAAAGAAAAGAACATTATCGACGATGGTTTTCTCTTTTTTGGAAAAACCGAGGTTTTAAAAGATGACTTTGACGATGAATACTTTGAATCCATTGACATCCGGCAAACCGACAGTCTGGAGCTTTACCAGCCAAAAGTTGAGATCCTGACTTCCCATCCCGAAGGATCGTTTGAACTACAAGAAAGAGAGAACGGCAATCAGGTACTATTAGTTAAAGACAAGGACGAATTCTGGAGTATTTCGAAATACCTGGTCGTACGGGCCAGATAACCCGAGCAACACAATGCCATCATACAAGCACCTGTTTTTCGACCTGGATCACACCATCTGGGATTTTCATACCAATCAGATCGTCACTCTTAAAAAACTTTTTCAGGACTACCGGCTCGAACGGTATTTCAAAGACTTTGACGACTTTTTTGAACGTTACATGCCCATCAACCTGGATCTTTGGCAGCAATACAAGTATGGATGGATCCCAAAAAAAGACATCAAAGTGGGTCGGTTTTACAAAACGTTTCGTGGAGCCGGTCTGGACGATCTGAAAACGGCCGAAAACTTTGCCAATGAATTTGTACGCGGCAATTCGGAACAAACCGGTGTGATACCCCATACTTTTGATGTTCTTGAATATCTCAAACAAAAGCAATATCATCTTCACATCATCACCAACGGATTCAGAGAGGCCCAGCACACTAAAATGGACCGGAGCGGTTTAACACCTTATTTCGAAAATATTTTCATATCGGAAGACATCGGGGCGAGCAAACCGGACCAACGCTTTTTCGAACATGTCATTAAGACCGTCAGCGCGCGCAAAGACGAAAGCCTTGTCATCGGCGACAGTCTGGAAAACGACATAAAAGGGGCCCGTGATTCGGGTCTCGATCACGTTTTTTTTAACCCGCAACAAACGGCACACACGGAGAAAGTATTCAAAGAGATCACCTCCCTGAAAGAATTGATCGGCTGGTTATGATCAGAAGGGCGCTTCCCGGTCAAATCCCGTGGGCGGGGCATCAAAATCTCCCCCACCCTGACGGTTATTGCCGGCGGGCGCATTTTCTTCCTCTTCATTCATCTTTGAGCTGAGAGTTACCGGTTGTCCTTCTCCGGTATCGGATCCAAAGCCTGCACCTGCAGCCGGCAATCCCTGAAGTTCGGGATCCTCAAACCGGGCCAGCTCTTTGCGGAAGCGCAGACGTACATCGCCCGTCGCCCCGTTCCGGTGTTTGGCAATGATGATCTCTGCCATTCCTTCCAGGGAATACCCCTCATTATCTTCGAACAACCCGTAATATTCGGGTCTGTGAATGAACAACACCATGTCGGCGTCCTGTTCTATGGCACCCGACTCCCGCAGGTCGGCCAACTGCGGCCTTTTTCCTTCCAGTCCTGAACGGCTTTCCACACCACGGTTCAACTGGGAAAGCGCCAGGATGGGGACATCCAGCTCTTTGGCCAGTCCCTTCAGGGACCGGGAAATCATACTCACTTCCTGTTCACGGCTCCCCGGATTCATACCCGAGGCGCTCATCAACTGCAGATAATCGATGATCACCACCTGAATGTCGTGCTGCTTTTTCAGACGACGGCATTTGGCCCGTAGTTCAAAAACATTGAGGCCCGGTGTATCGTCCACAAATATGGGAGCCCCCATCAGTGTATGGATCTTAGAGTCGAGCTGCTCCCATTCATAAGGGGCCAGATTACCGTTCTTGATCTTCTCCCCGGGGATCTCGGTTTCAGAGATGATCAGACGGTTAACCAACTGGACGTTGGACATCTCCAGCGAGAATAAGGCCACCGGTTGCTCATGTGTAACCGCCATATTTCGCGCCATGGAAAGAACAAAAGCGGTCTTCCCCATGGCCGGACGGGCCGCCACAATCACCAGATCGGAGGCCTGCCATCCCGAAGTAATGCGGTCGAGGCCGGTAAAACCCGAAGGAACCCCACTCAGTCCGTCGGTCCGCTTTCCAGCCTCACGAATGCGCTCAATGGACTCCTGAATGACGGGGTCGATCTGGGTCACCTCCTTTTTCATGGTGCCCTGCGACAACAGGTAAAAACTGTTTTCGGCCTCATCCAGAAGGTCATTGACATCGAGCGATTCATCATAAGAGCGCGTCTGAAGATCGCTGGCAATGCGGATCATTTCGCGTTGCAGATATTTCTGCCAGATGATGCGCGCATGGTATTCAATATGGGCAGCGGATGCCACCCGGCTGGTAAGCTGACTGATGTAAAAGGCCCCGCCAACTTCCTCCATCTTGCCCATCTTTTTGATCTCTTCGGTAACCGTGAGAATGTCAATGGGTTGCTCATGAACGAACAAGTTTGATATGGCCTGGAAAATATGCTGATGGGAGTCGCGGTAAAAACATTCCGGCTTTAAGATCTCCGAAACAGAAATGAAGGCATCTTTTTCGAGCAACAGAGCCCCGAGTACAGCTTCTTCAAGCTCAATGGCCTGCGGCGGCATTTTACCCATTTCGGTATCTACCTGTGCAGGGGTTTTGCGTTTATTGTTGTTTCCGTAGCTGTTTTGGGCCATGATGATATCGCTGATCTTTCCGGTATTTTATTCGTAATAATTAGTGTTTGTCCATAAAGTACCATTTACTGCGTTACGCTTGCACTTTCTGAACAAACACATGAAAACTGGAAATTTTTCCCTACTTTATAGACGGGCATTAATTAACTTACGTATTTGATCGAATGGAACTCACAATTCTTTCATACACACTTTTGTGGCAGGCTTGAGAAATCAAAGCTCCGTGTTCGTTTCATAAATATTTTTGCTTAACAAAATCTGAAAGATAACAAAGTTAGGAAAAATTCAGGGAATAAGTCAACCTGACAAAAGTTACACAAATGCCTGTGCATCAATGCCAACAAACCTCAACAGTCTGGGGGCCCGGCGGTTAAAAAAACAGAGCAGTCCTGTTTTTTAAAACCAGTTCAAATACTCAAACCGGCAAAACTAATTTATTACCAATAACATAACCTCATGTTCAATGCTCCGTATACAAAACAGCTTTGACTCGTAAAATAAATCATGGTCCAGTGTGGGAAGGTTTTTTTTATTGAGATGAGGATGCAGGAAAATTCTTAACTGCGTTTAATCTACTGTTAATAAAATTTCAATCTGTATGCACGAACGCTACGGTCGCCTAAAAAAGATTTAAACAAGAGGATTCCAAACCCTGAAACAATCAGCCGTTTGACAACAAAAAGACTTTGAAGCCCGTTCCCCGGGATGAGGCTTGATAACAAGCAAAAAAGCACTCTACATACATGCGATATTCAACAACGGTCCTTTATCTGGTAATTTTAACAGCCCTCCTGTCTTCCTGCCGCGAAGAGCAGCCCCTCTTCAACAACAATGATCAATCTGCCCCGGTAGACACCGTGCAGATGCAGGAACTGTATGACAGAGGCTACCATTCCATCTTCAAACATCCCGACAGCGCCACCCTGCTCGCCGACTCACTAATGAGTTTGTCTGTCGACCACAACTACGCCCCTGGAAAATACGACGCATTCAGACTGAAAGGGATCATACAAGCCATCCGGGGCCGGTACGAAGAAGCCCTGAAACAGTTCAATCAGGCCATGGAAATTTCCGAAACACTGGAGGACAGCACCAATATAAGTGTGATCCTCAACAATAAAGGCAATGTTTATTTATATATGAGCCGGCATGCAAAAGCCCTTGAGCAATACCGGAAGGCCCTTTCCATTGACCGCCAAAGAGGCGACCGTATGGGTGAAGCCAATAACCTGAACAACATGGCGGCCACTTACAATGAAATGGGGAGTTACCGGAAGGCGCTCGACCATTATCTGAAGGCCTTAAGGATCAAGGAGACGTTTGATGACAAAGGCGAAATTGCCAGTACGCTAATGAATATAGCCCTGATGCAACAGGAGCTGCAACGTTACGACAAGGCCAGGGAATACCTGGAACAAAGTCTGGAGTTGATGAAAGAGACCGGCGACCGGATGGGGCTGGCCAAGTGTAAAAACATCGAAGGCCTCATCCATCAAGCCACGCGTCGTTACGAAAGAGCGCTGGAGTCGTATCGCGAAGCCCTGGAGATCAATCGCGACATGGACATGCCTGAACAAATTGCCATCAACCTCCGGAACCTGGCCAAAACCGAAATACGGCGACAGAATTACCAGAAGGCCGAAAAATATGCCCTCGAAGCACTGGAAGCAGAGTCCCGCACCTCAGACATATCCGTCAAGGGGGAGAACCACCAGATACTGGGCGACATCTACCTGGGAAGAGGACAGACCTCCAGGGCCCTGTCGCATGCCCGGCAAGCAATAAATACAGGAAAAAAACATACCGACAAAAAGCTTCTGCGCGATGCCAGCCAAACCTTAAGTAAGATATTGGAGAAACAAGGAAATTGGGAGGAAGCCCTGCAATATCACAAACAGTTCAAGATGTACGCCGACAGCCTCTTCAACACTGAAGTTCAGAAAGAAACCGAAAAAATGGAGGCCCAATACGAATTCGAGAAAAAAGAACTGGAGATAAAAACAAACCAGGAGATGCAGGAAGCCCGTTATCAGCAGACGGTCAACCGGAGGACCCAGCTGTTCTATCTCTCGCTTATTGCCGTGATTGTCCTTGGTATTATAGCCATAGCCACCTTCAGAAGCCGGACCAGGATCAAAAAAGCCAATGAACATATCTCACGTCAGAAGCAGGAAATAGAAGAAAAAACCAGTAAACTTGAAGAAGCCAATCAAAAACTGACGGAACTTACCCAATTTAAGGCTGAGATATCCAATATGATCATCCACGACCTCAAAAACCCGCTCGGCATCATCCTGATGCTTTCAAACGAGGTTCCCGATCGCGAAAAAACGGACATGATCCATGAATCCGCAAAGAAAATGCTGAACATGGTCCTGGACATCCTTGACATCAATAAATATGAGGATGCCAAACTTAAGCTGGAATTCACCAATGTCCGGATCAAAGACATCATAGAAGAAAGCCTGAAAGAACAAGATTTTAACCTGAAGATGAAATCCATCGGAATCCATAGACAATACCATAGCGATCCGGTGGCCTGCGTCGACCCGAATATGATCAAACGGGTTATGGAGAACCTTATCGACAATGCCGTAAAACACTCCCCCTACGATGAACCTCTTCAAATCGCCATTGAAGAAGAAGAAAAGACAATTAAGATAACCATCAGCAATAAAGGCCCCGGTATCCCGCCCGACAAGACCAGGCTTATCTTCGAACCTTATGAGCAGGCCCGTTCCCGCGGCATCGGAATGATCAAATCCACCGGTCTGGGACTGGCCTTTTGCAAAATGGCGGTTACGGCCCACAACGGGAAAATCGGTGTGGACAGCACCCCAAATGAATGGACAAGTTTTTGGGTTACGATACCGAAATCAGTAGGTCGGTAGGTCAATAGGTTAGTAGGCCAGTAGGCCAGTAGGTCAATAGTTTAGTAGGGTGGTAGGTCTATAGGTTGGCAGGATTTTAGGGTGGCTATATTTAACAATTTCAAATGAGTCATCGGATGAGCATGAGAAAACACTACTCATTTTCCATCGCATTCCGGAAAAATTTTCCGGCCCTGGTGGGCATATAATCCCAGTCCCTGATCAATTGTGGCGACCAGTCGGGATCGAAACACCAGGCGACCCATGAAATGCCCTTTTCATCGAAATAATCCATCAGCGTGCGGCCGTACTCTTCATCGCCGAGGCAGGGCTCATGGGCACCTTCCTGATCGGGATACATGTAGCCGATCTCAGTGGCGATAACCGGGTATTCATCGGCAGCAAACCCAAAATCGCGCTCCCACTGAGGCACCCAGGGTTGCTCACGCTTTTGCGGATAGGGGTGGCTCACATAGGCAATGTTATTCAGCGGCAAAGGCGAATGCATCAAAGGGGTCAGGTCATAAGCCCAGTTGAAACCGGCTACCAGCGCCACGGCATCGGGACTGTTGGCCTGGATCACCGAGACAATATCGATGACAATATCACTCCATTGCTCCCACGACAAAGGACCGAGTTCTCCGTTAAAAGTGGTGGGTTCATTGAACACTTCGTAGAAAGCAACTGCGGTTTCATCGGCATAACGGCGCGATACGGCATACCAAAAACGCAAAGTCTCCTCCATCGTTGTGTTGTAACCTTCATCCTGAAAGAGTCCTGTGCGCAGATTCCCGATTGAATGCCAGTCGATGATCACATACAAGCCGGCATCTTTGGCCCATTCCACACCCTGGTCCAGCAATTCCAGATAATCCTCACTCCCTCGTGAACGCCATGCCCGTGGATGAACCGGGAACCGAACGATATTGGCGCCCCAGTCACTGATTTCTTCAAAAAGTTCGGATTTCCATTTCCCCTCTTTTTCGACGCGATCGGGATCGGCTATGTTGATGCCTTTGAAAACAACCTCTTCACCCCCCGCATTGACAAAACGGTTGCCATCAACCGATATCCTTGAAAATGTGGGTTCCTGCGCTGTCAACGAAAGAGTGAGGCCCAGCAAAAAACCGAGCAGAAAGAACAAATGTTTTTTCTTCATAAATGGATCGTTAAAAAATTGAATGTTGGGTAAGAAATTTATCGTTTACAGAAAATGCTTTAACAAATATATTCAAATTCGCGAGTATTTTGCAAGGCCGGAAGCCATTGTAACAACCCCGGATCTAATTTTTCATCCGTCAATCACAATGTCATTTATTGTCCGGCAATCGAACAATACCCCCAAAAATTTTCTTTAAGTTGATGAGATACGCATATTTAGGATGAACCTATAACAATAGTCCGTTAAACTTTTTTAAGTGCTTGTTCTTCAATTGTTTAAATCTGAAGAGATGTTTATGTTAAAACACAGATTACCAGTAACATATGAATCATCTTAGATCTTAAATCTAACGATCTATTGTATAAGGAAAGCCAACAAAACGCATAAATCATGAAAAAATGGACTGAAGAGGACATTCCTTCCCAGGCAGGGAAATTGGCCATTGTAACCGGGGCCAACAGCGGTATTGGTTATGAAACAGCACTGGAACTGGCCAAAAAGGAGGCCACCGTGGTACTTGCCTGCCGGACCCTCACAAAGGCCGAAGCAACAATAAGCAAAATATTGCAGATTTCCCCGTCGGCGAAACTCGAACCCATGGAGATTGACCTGGCCAGTCTGGCGTCAGTCAAAAGATTTGCCCAAACATTCCAGGAGCAATTTGACCAATTGGATTTGCTCATCAACAATGCCGGCATCATGATGCCCCCTTACCAGGTTACGGAAGATGGTTTTGAAAACCAGCTGGCCACAAACTACATCGGGCATTTCGCTTTAACCGGATTATTGCTGCCTTTGCTTACCAAAACGCCCGCTTCACGAGTTGTTTCCCTGAGCAGTCTGGCGCACAAATGGTCCGAAATCCAATTTGATGATCTTCAATTCAAAAAAGGCTACAATAAGAAAAAAGCCTACGGACAAAGCAAACGTGCCTGCCTGATTTTTGCCTATGAATTGCAGCACAGGTTAGCGGAAGCGGGACACGACACCATTTCACTGGCCGCCCATCCCGGTGTTTCCAAAACCAACCTGGACAGATATTTCCCGGCATTCATCAGACCTCTGGGCACTTTGTTTCTGCAAAACCAGCGAAAAGGAGCGCTCCCCACTCTGTTTGCTGCCACAGCAAAAGAATTAAAAGGTGGTGAATACATTGGCCCGGATGGTTTTCAGGAAATGAGGGGATCCCCCAAAATTGTGGATTCCGATGAAGCTTCTAAAGACAAAAATCTGGCTGAACGTTTGTGGAAAGTCAGTGAAGAGATGACGGATGTTTTTTATCTCGATTAGCCAGAAGGCATGGATTCCATAAAAAGAAAGTGTCGCTCCTCTGGAGCTTAAGATCATTTTCAATACAGAGGTTTTTTACCATACTGTCGCCACTCCGTGGCTATCCCAAAGCACCGGAGGTGCGAGATTATGGTAATAAAACAACAAAACTTTACAATAAAAGTAAGCGCCGGAGGTGCGACACAATAAAGAAAGTCACTTGCAAATTGGGAGTATATAGGAGTTTTTTAAGCTCTTTTTAGACAGTTTCCTAATCTCATGGGAGAATTTTGAGCTGATATTACACAAGGGAAATGATCCTTTTCAGAAAACATCGTCCCCGTAATTTGCAACTTGTCTGACCTCCCATTCAACCAATGGAACAATTGTTTTGTTACTCTTACATCAGCCCGACCCCACCCCTGATCATTAGTCATTTATATTGTGTAGGTGACAATCCCCGAAAAAGTAAGATGAAAAAAATTATCATCATATATCTCAAAATCTAACGATCTATTGATCTACATGACTATGGCACAAGACCTATTTCAAACCAAAAAATCACTCAATGTCCGGGGATCGGACTACACGTATTACAGTCTTCCGGAACTGGAAAAACAGGGCTACCCCATCGAAAAGCTGCCCTTTTCCATCCGTATCTTACTGGAAAACGCGCTGCGCAATTTCGATGATTTTGCCGTTACCCGGGAACACATCGAAACGCTACTCCATTGGTCGCCCAAAGGGTCAGACAAGGACATCCCTTACAAACCCGCACGGGTTTTGATGCAGGACTTCACCGGCGTGCCCGCCGTGGTTGACCTGGCATCGATCCGGGCCGAAGTCCAAAGAAAAGGCAAAGACCCCGACAAGATCAATCCGCTCGTACCCGTCGATCTGGTCATCGATCACTCGGTTCAGGTCGATTATTTCGGGTCCAATTATGCCTATCAGCGCAATGTGTCGGAAGAATACAAGCGCAACAAGGAGCGGTACCAGTTTTTGAAATGGGCACAAAACGCCTTTGACAATTTCAGTGTGGTACCCCCCGGCATGGGCATTTGCCACCAGGTCAACCTGGAATACCTCTCCAAAGGCGTGATCGCCCGTAACGGCGAACTATTCCCCGACACGCTGGTGGGGACCGACAGCCACACCCCCATGGTCAACGGCATTGGCGTGGTGGCCTGGGGCGTTGGCGGAATCGAAGCAGAAGCGGCCATTCTGGGCCAGCCCATCTATTTCATCACCCCCGAGGTGATTGGTCTGAAACTCACCGGCCAACTTCCGGCAGGCGCCACCGCCACCGATCTTGTGCTGAACATTGCAGAACTGCTGCGAAACCATGGCGTGGTGGGCAAATTTGTGGAAGTCTTCGGCCCCGGACTGGACCACCTCTCCGTGCCCGACCGGGCCACCATCGGCAACATGTCGCCCGAGTTTGGCTGCACCATCACCTATTTCCCGGTGGATGACCAAACCCTCCAGTACATGCGGGCCAGCAACCGCTCCGAAGAAGAAGTGGAACGCGTAGAGGCCTATTGCAAGGCCAACATGCTGTGGCGTGAAGAAGAGGACAAGATCAACTACACCACCACCCTGGAGCTCAACCTGTCGGATGTAGAACCCACCATTGCCGGGCCCAAACGGCCTCAGGACAAGATCTTCCTGAAAAATGTCAAAGAGAAATTCATCTCCCTGCTTTCCTCCTCTTTCGACCGGGAATACATCGAGCATGCCGGGCGCGAAATCGCAAATAACCTGACCCGCTGGAATGAAGAAGGCGGAGACCAGCCCATAGACAATGTGAAGTTGAGCAAAAATGAAGCAATTGAAGTCCAGGAAAAAGACGGCCTGAAAACCGTCTGGATCGACCAGGGCGAGGAAAAATTCATGCTCTCCGACGGTGCGGTAGCCATTGCCGCCATCACCTCCTGCACCAACACCAGCAACCCGTACGTGATGCTCGGGGCCGGGCTGGTCGCCCGCAAAGCACGCGAACGCGGACTGGACGTGAAACCCTGGGTAAAAACATCCATGGCCCCCGGATCCAAAGTAGTGACCGATTACCTGGAAAAGGCAGGCCTGTTACCGGACCTGGAAGCCCTGAAATTTCATCTCGTGGGGTATGGCTGCACCTCGTGCATTGGCAATTCTGGCCCCCTTCCCGCCAAAATCGCTGAAGCGGTAGATAAGCATAATCTCGTGGTCACATCCGTCCTTTCGGGCAACCGGAACTTCGAGGCCCGCATTCACCCACAGGTGAAGATGAACTTCCTGATGTCGCCCATGCTCGTGGTCGTTTATGCCATCGCCGGCCACATCGACATCGACCTCACCCGGGAGCCCGTCAGCTACGACGCCAACCGGGAGCCCGTATACATGAAGGACATCTGGCCTTCCAGGGAAGAAATTAACAACTACATGGAAGAAGTCCTCTCGCCCGGGGATTATTCCAAAAACTACGGGGAGATCTTCGACGGCAATGACCTCTGGCGAAAACTGGAAGTACCCAAAGGTCAACTGTACGAGTGGGACAAAAACTCCACCTACATCAAAGAGATCCCCATTTTCCGTGACACCTCCGAACAACCCAGGCCCCTTCAAGATATCGAAAAAGCACGTGCCCTTCTGGTCCTGGGCGACAGTGTCACCACCGACCACATCTCCCCCGCCGGCGCCTTTGGCGAAAATTCGGCATCCGGCCAGTACCTGCTGAACAAAGGGGTGAAGAAAGAAAACTTCAACTCCTACGG
>JAWOCV010000147.1:0-9393 GCA_046483585.1 Marinilabilia sp. | reverse complement strand
GTGCATATAACAGGCATCCATTTCAATTTATTATTTTAAAGGCACGACAGGCAAAATGGCTTGGCAAAGAAGTGGAACGACCCTCAACCAAGTCATTATGGAATTACACTCATATCACTTTTTCACCAGCAAGTCGAAATTTTTAACAGGACGGCCACTTTCCCGGCAGGAGCTTTTCAAAATTCCAGTTTGTAACTCACAAAAGGAATGGGGCTATAGAAAAATTCATTTTCTATCTCATTGTTTTTTAGATTATATTGCTTTCCCTGATACTGACGCCCTAAAATATTTTTAACCTGGAAGGCAAAAACAGACGATGTGCGAACTTGATTAATCCTGTAAGTAAGAGTAAAATCCGTAATGGGTTCCATCCATGAGTGCCGGTCGGTAAATGGTTTTGTCTCATTATAAATTATGTCCCCGGCCTGATGGGTAGCCTCTTCATCTACAGGATGATGCCAATAAGGACCCATAAAGGTGAATTTAAAATTGATTCCCAGAAGGTTTTTGTCACGAACATCCCATTCTTTTCCGCCCAAAAGGTTCAGCACATACCCGCCGTCATAGCGGGAGCGGTGTTCCACTCCATCCCCTCCGGTATACCGGGAATCGTACACGGAAGCTGTGGCCATGTAATAGTGTCCTTCTTTAAGAAATCGTTCCAGAGTCAGATCAACCCCCATGTTTGTTCCGGTCCCTTCATTCACCAATGTTTTATCGAAGGTCCAGTCACTGCGAAAATTCAATACCGAATAAGCGGTTCCCTCCTCCACCGGTACATCGTAAAGGGCCTGATAATACGGTTCAATTTTCAGACGGAGGTTTTTGGTGGGTGACCAATCGTAACCCAGAACAAAATGATGTGCTTTAGAGCGTTCCAGATTTTTATTGGGTCGCGAAACGGCACCTGATTCTTCATCCTGCCGGGTCACATTGTAAATAAACAGGGGCTCTGTCTGGCTGTGCCTGCCATACCCCAGGGAAAAGCGATGACGGGGAAAGGCATCCCATGCTATCGAAAATCTCGGCTCCAGACAAAATTGGCTTTCGCCGATCTTCGATTCATCATTCAGCCGGAACCATGACGCATTGAACCCGGCAGTGGCAGCCAGGTCGCCGGTGATCTTATATTTCCCCTGGGCATGGCCTTTGATCAGCCAGCTACCGCCGGATCCTTCAAGAAAACGACCATAATTGCCCGTCTCAAAATCGCGGGCATCGCCCTCCAGGTTGTAGAACAAATAATTGGCATCTACTCCCGTTTTGATGTTCAACCGGGAACCGGGCTTATGGGTAAGCAAAGAAGATATTGCCACTTTCCCTTCCATTTTTTTCACGTTTTGCCTGGGATAAAGCTCACGGGGATTGTCTTCATCCAGCCGGATCCGTTCACGATATTGATGCTCGCCGGCATTTAGGGCTATGGTTGTTCGCCAAAATGTCTTTTCGGAAAGACTCTTTTTATGCGTAAGGCCGCCGGCTCCCATATTATAGTGAAAATTCATCCGCTCCCGGTTTTCCGGGTATTTCCATTTGTCCACCTCATCATAACCTGATGAAGTGCTTTCACTCAGCCCGCCGATTCCCCATAAGGAAAAATTCCCGGCTTTACCTGCGGGCAGGTTAAGTTTAAACGACAAATCCTGATAAACGGGCACTTCGGTTCCCCCGCTGGTCTCTGGTAAGACATTAAATACCAAAGCCATGGTGGAATAACGGTAATTAAACAGAAACGATCCATCGCCTCCTTCTTTAAAAGGACCTTCGGCGGAAGCCTCAATGCCCTGCACACCTATCTGGGTTGCATATTCACGCTGGCGATTGTTGCCATTTCTTAGCTTCATGTCAAAAACCCCGGCAGTAGCATTTCCAAATTCTGCCGGAAAAGCCCCGGTATAGAAATCGGAATTGGCCAGCAACTGACTGCTGAACATGGTGAGTCCCCCTCCTCCGGTCACATTGGCACCTGAAAAATGACTGGGTACAGGGATATCCACTCCTTCAAGCCGCCATAACAGGCCTTTGGGTGCATTTCCCCTTACCACAATGGCGTTCACATTCACCCCGGCGGTCGTAACGCCGGCAAAATTACCTGCCATTCGACCGGGATCATCGAGGGCACCGGCATAACGGCGCGCTTCTTCCACCGAAAAAGTACGTGCACTCACACTGGCCATACTGTTAATGGGGCGGTCTTTTCGAATAGAAGAGGTGATTTTAACCTCTTCCAGTTCAGAATAAGACTCCTCCATTTCAATCTCCAGCACAACTTCCTTACCTGAACCGACAACCAATTCGGGAATGACCGCCGACTCATACCCCAGGTAACTCACCTTCAATGTATGCCGCCCCACAGGTACATCATCCATTTTAAACCGCCCCTCGGCATCCGTAATGGTGCCGATGTTTTCATCTTCCAGAATCACGTTGGCATTTGGGAATGTTTCACGGGTTGAAGCATCTTTCACAATACCACGAATGGTTTGGACTGGGACTTGTCCTTCTGTTAAGAAAACAATAGGCAGAAGGGCAACCAGGATAAAGACAATTCTTTTCATAATTATTGCGTTGGGTTTTTGGACGCACAAAAATATATAATTCAAAGTTTTCAAGATTAAATATTTTACCAGATTTGACAAAAAAAACCAGTTTTTGACTTTTTAGACAGCCTCGCTAACCCCCCCAGCTACACATCCTCCTTGTTTACTTCCTTCTTTTTCCTATATTTGCATTTGTTCAAAAGCAACTGGATTAAGGATGATTAAAGGGAAATACATCGGACTTTTCTTTCTCTGGCTGGCCGGGCTGGTCATTTTCGGCCACGAGGTGATTCCCCATCACCATCATACCCATTCGGCTTACATCCATAATTACTCGGCTGAGCACGATGCCTGCGAACATTCCGAAGACGGCGCAACGCCCTTTGATGATTGTTCCTCCCATTGTCATGCCTTTAATGATATAACGGTTGAAAGGCAAAGTTTCGTTAAGCTTTCTCAGCCTGAGATCACTTTAGATCCTAATCTTTTTCTCCCGGTTGATCTGACTTCCGGTTTTGTAGAAGCGGAAGGATTTTCCGGGCAGTTTTATTTGCCCGATTTTCCGGGACCTGAATTGCTTCTGTTCTCAGTAGCTCCTTCTCGTGGCCCGCCCGCGGTATAACACATCTTTTCTTTCCGGTTGTTCACCGGTTTCAGTGAAAAAATCAGTTCGTTGCCATTTTACGGGAGAAGCCGGCTGGTGGGTGAGGTTAGCCGCAATTTATCAACAGAGGCTGTCTAAAAAGTCTCCTTTTTCACTCCGTGAAACTCTGTGTATGCTCCGTGGTGCTCTGTGTTACAATTTATTACACAGAGATGCACTGAGAACACACAGAGTATCACAGAGTTTTTAGATACCATCATTCAAAAAGGCCACAAATCCCCCTTTCAGCCGGCTTCCCTAAGTGCAATGTAGTTGCCTGTTTTTCAAAATAACTTGTCAAATATCAGTGATAAGCGATTTTAACGGGTCTCAATTATCCGGTGAATTCCACGGAAAACTTGTCTGCCTGCAAACAAAAGAGCCAGGACGGGCAGGCCTCTTTTGTCTAACAAAAACCCTAAGTAATTAAAAGTGTGTAGTTTATTTGATTTTGTTAGTTCTTTGGTTATGTCGCAAAAGAGAGCAACCTTTCTCTCCAGCTTTGAGCTTCGAGGTTTCAGGAACATCAAAACAAATGTTCAATTTCAAAAACTCTAAGAGCCAGTTAGCTCTTAGCAGTTAGCTCTTAGGACAAAAGCCTCCGGCTTTTTTTAGCTTAAAGCTTCCAACTATGAAAAACAAATTTCCCAGATTCAAACACCTAATAGCTAAGAGCTAACAGCTTCCAGCTTCTCTTCGACTGAGCTACTTACATCTAAATATCTAACGATCTATTAATCCAGAGTATGATCAATAAAATCATTACCTTTTCTATAAGAAACAAATTTATTGTGGGACTTTTTATTCTGGCCTGGATCGGGTGGGGTGTGTATTCGCTGTTCCACTTGCCGCTGAACACGGTCCCCGACCTTACCAACAACCAGGTGAAAGTGACCACCTACGTGCCCGATCTGGCAACGGAAGAAATCGAGCGCCTCATCACCTACCCCGTGGAGCTGGAGATGGGAAATTTGCCGGGACTGGTTGAGATTCGCTCTAAATCCAAGTTCGGGCTTTCCGACATCACCCTGGTGTTTGAAGAAGACATGGGGATGTACAAACCCCGCCAGTTGGTTTCGGAGAAGCTGGAAAATGTGGCGGGAAGATTGCCTGATGGTATTGAACCCACTATGGGGCCGCTGACCAGCGGTTTGGGCGAAATCTATCAGTATGTGGTAAGTGCCCGGGAGGGTTACGAAGATCAGTATTCGCCCACCGATCTTCGCGAGATTCAGGACTGGATCGTCAAAAAAGAGCTGATCAACATTCCCGGTGTGGTAGGGGTGAACACCATGGGAGGCTATCTGAAGCAGTATGAGGTGGCAGTTGATCCGGACCGTCTGCAAAGCTACGACCTCACCATTACCGATATTTATGAGGCCCTGAAGAAGAACAATGCCAACACGGGCGGCAACTACATCGAAAAAAACCGCCGGGCTTATTTCATCAGGGGAGAGGGGTTGAGCACTTCCCTTGATGACATCCGTTCGACGGTGATCCGTTCAAAAAATGGCTCTCCGCTTCAGATTGGGGACGTGGCCAAAGTTCAGTTCGGACATGCCCCGCGTTTTGGGGCGTTTACCTACAACGGTCAGGGAGAGGCTGTAGGCGGGAAGGTGATGATGTTGCGGGGTGAAAACCCGGCGGAAGTCATTGCCAATGTCAAGGAACGGTTGCCCCGTGTCCGGGATGCCCTTCCTGAAGGTGTTCAGCTGGAGTCGTTTCTGGACCGGTCCACACTGATCGGGGAAACCACAAGCACAGTGGTGGAAAATTTAACGCTGGGGGCGCTGATCGTGATCTTTGTGCTGGTCCTTTTAATGGGAAATCTTCGCTCGGGGCTGATTACGGCCTCGGTTATTCCGCTTTCGCTGCTTTTCGCCCTGGGCGTGATGTACACATTCGATCTGTCGGCCAACCTGGTCAGTCTGGGTGCAGTGGACTTCGGCATCATCATCGACGGGGCCGTCATCATTGTGGAATTTGTGGTGTTCCAGATCAGCCGCAATGTCTCTTCTCTGCGACAATTGAAAGGGAAGGAGCAGAGACGAAAAATTGATGAGATCGCCGCCTGGTCGTCCGGAAGAATGATGCGAACAGCCATTTTCGGTCAGTTGATCATTCTGATCGTGTTCATTCCCATCCTGACGTTGACCGGACAGGAAGGCCGGATGTTCAGGCCCATGGCCATTGTGTTCGGGACGGCACTGATTGGGGCGATCATTTTGTGTCTGACTTACGTGCCCATGATGGCGGCCTGGGTTTTAAGACCTGAAAAATCGGATAAACCCGGCATTTCTGATAAGATTATAGGAAGCATTCGCCGGGTTTACCGAAGGATGCTCAGGGGCGCTTTGCGTTACCGTTACGCGGTAACGGGCGGTATTGTGGCGCTTTTCATCGTGGCGGTGCTGATCTTTACCCGGCTGGGGGCCGTTTTTATTCCCCAGCTTGATGAGGGCGATTTTGCCATTCACCCCATTCTGCAGCCGGGCACATCGCTGACGGAGACCATCGAGATCAACACCAAACTGGAAAAAGTGCTGATGGAGCATTTTCCCGATGAGGTGGATCAGGTGGCCACAAAGATCGGCACCGGCGAGATCCCCACCGACCCCATGTCGCTCGAGATGGCCAAGATGATCATCAATCTTGCCCCCAAGGACCAGTGGACGAAAGCTGAGACCAAAGATGAGCTGGAGGCTGTGATGAAAGAAGAAATGTCAGCCGCTGTGCCCGGTGTCAACTTCTTCTTTGCCCAGCCGGTGGAGATGTTGTTCAATCACCTGCTGACCGGTTCTTCGGCCGATGTGTTGCTCAATATTTATGGTGAGGATATGGATACTCTGTATCATTACGGGAACCGGGCACGGGAGATTATAGAGGACATCCCCGGCGCGGGGGACCTTAACGTTCAGCAGGTGATTGGTCTGCCACAAACGGTGGTGCGGTACGACCGCGACAAACTGGCCCGGTACGGTCTGGACATTGAACAGGTCAACCGCACCATACAATCGGCTTATTCGGGCGCAAAGGCAGGCATCATCTATGAAGGGGAGCGGCAGTTTTCCCAGGTGGTGCGACTGGCCCAGGAGCACCGAAACGACCCCGATGACATAGGTGATCTCTACCTCAAAGGGTCCGGCGGTGAGCAGGTGCGCCTCAGCGAGGTTGCTGATATCAAGATGCAGGCCGGTCCCGCCGCGATATCCCGCGAAGGGGTGAAGCGGAAGCTGGAGGTGGATGTCAACATTGGCGACCGGGACATGGAGTCGTTTGTGGAAGATGTTCAAAGTGAATTGAATGCCCGTCTTGATCTTCCGAAAGGATACAATGTTTCGTACGAAGGGGATTTTAAGAGCCTGAAGAGCGCCAGGCAACGGCTGTCATGGGTTGTGCCCCTGGTCCTTGCCTTTATCTTTATTCTGCTTTACTTCACCTTCGGCTCGTCGCGCCAGGCGCTGCTGGTGTTTTCGGCCGTTCCGCTGGCTGCCATTGGCGGTGTGTTTTCTCTGTGGATTCGCGACATGCCCTTTAGCATTTCGGCGGGCGTCGGCTTTATCGCCTTGTTTGGCATTGCGGTACTCAACGGCATCGTCCTGGTCAGTTTCTTCAACGAACTGAAAGCCGAAGGGGTCAATAATTTATTCCGCCGCGTTTATCACGGCACCGATATGCGCCTGCGACCGGTTATTTTAACAGCGCTGACCGATGCACTGGGTTTTCTGCCCATGGCCATGTCTACCTCTTCGGGTGCCGAAGTCCAGCGCCCCCTGGCTACGGTGGTTGTGGGCGGTCTTATTACGGCCACTTTCCTGACGCTGTTTCTGTTGCCGATCATTTACAGTTACCGGGCCAAACGACTGACTATCCCGTCACTTTCCAGGATTCTGGCCAAAAACCGCAACTCAACGAAAACGCGTATGAAGCGAACAATCTCAGTGTTTTTGGGCGTATTGATCCTTTCCGGAAATGTGGCTGCACAAGAACCTGCCGGCGATCAATCTGCTGTGACGCTGGATGAGGCCATTGAAATGGCCCTGAGCAATCATCCCGACATTCGTTCCGGCCAGTTGGGCATGGAAAAACAGGAGAAGGAGAAAACTTTGGTTTACGATCTGCCCGACACTAAAGTGGCCTTCGAAAATGAGAACGAAGGGAGCGGACGACAAACCTGGTCGGTGGAGCAGGAATTCAAAAGTCCCTTTGAATATGCCGCCCGGGGGAAGCTGGCCAACCGGCGCATCGACCTTTCCAAAGAGCGGATGAGCCGGATTCGTGCCCGGGTGGTGCGCGACGTGAAACAGGCTTACAACAAGGTCTTGTTTGCCAAACAAAAACTTAGTCTGATGCAGGAGCTGGAAAGGCACTTTTCCCGGCTTAAGGAAAGTGGTGACCTGAAGTATGAGACAGGAGACATTTCTCATCTCGAAAATGTGTCATCCCAATCCAAGTTCAAAGAGATCAGGCTTAAAAAGGAACAGGCCCGAATGGAGCTTAACAACCGTTTGAATGAACTTCAGGAAGTTGTTTTTGCCGATGCACCTGTGGCGGTGGAAGATTCCGTCCTCAGGGCATTTGATTTTTCGGCGGATAGCACCGGAAAGACGCTTCCTGACGGAAATCCTGACCTGGAAGTCTCGGAGAGCAACCTCGCTGCATCCAGGGCTCAAAGCAAGGTGGTCAAATCCGTTTCATGGCCCGATCCGTTTGTGCGTTTCAGCAAAACCGACATAAATGGTGGCGACGGCTTCAATGCTTTTGAAGTGGGACTGAAATTTCCGGTAGACTTTTGGGGCGAAAGGGCGCGAAATCAAAGTGCCCGGATAGATTTCGAAATCACCCGGGAGCAGCATCAGTCTTTCAGGAAATCAGTGGAAACCGGCTTTCTGAATGCCCGAAATCAACTGAAAAATTATCAGAAACAGTTGCAGTTCTATCGCGACGATCGCCTGAAAGAAGCCGGGCTGATCGCCAAAAATGCACAGACTCAGTACGAAGCCGGGAATATTGATTATCTGCAGTATGTGCAATATTTCGACCAGTCTACCCGCATCCGGCTGAATTACCTGGAGGTGCTCAGGGGGTATAACGAAGCCGTGATTGAAATGGAATATTTGCTGGGGGAAGACCGGCGCTGATGATTTAAATTAATGTCTCATTGCTGAAATTAAATGAAGAGATTAAGGTGTAAGAAATGGCTTGCGCCATTTTATGTTTTGTCCACGAATTACACGAATTAATAAGCCGCTATGCGGCTTTCAGCCGGTCTGACCGGCTGTTTTATCGGGCTGCATAGCAGCTTTAATTCGTGAAATTCGTGGACAACAAAAAAATTGCGAAGCAATTATTCATAAAATCAGACAAAATCTCATTTGAAATCACTCATAATAAGATCAATATAAAGAACCAATCTGATGATAACAAAAAACAAAATTCGAGAGATAAACACTTTGTGCATCGCCGTGCTTTTTGTCCTTTTGCAGGCATGCGGAAGCACAACGAATGAAGGTCACGAAGAACATGATGCCCATGAATCCGGGCATACAGAAGAAGCCCGGGCAGAAACCGATCACAGCGGTCACGACCATGAAGCCGGGAGCCTGATGGCCGTTCGGGAAGAACTTGGTTCAGACCAGGTTTTGATCACCGCCAGGCAAAAGGAAAATGCGGATGTTGAGTTGGCGCACCCTTCAAAGGAAAACCTTTCCGCGGTTGTGAAAGCTTTCGGTTCCGTTTCCCTGCCCCCGCATGCTGAAGCTTCTATTACTCCTGTTATCGGTGGCATCGTGCGCGATATACTGGTCATCGAGGGCGATGAGGTGCAAAAAGGCGAAGTGGTGGCCCGAATTGAGCACCCCGATGTGGCCGATCTTCAACAGGCCTATCTGGAGGCGGTTAATGAGGACAAATACCTGGAAAGCGAATACAACCGTCAGAAAAGGTTGTTGCGCGATAGTGTCAATGCCGCCCGCACCGTCCAGAAGCTGGAGTCGGAATATGAAAACAACCGGGCCCGCCTGCAAAGTCTGAAAAAGAAACTTCAGATGATCAACATTGATCCCGGACAGATCAATCCGGAGAATATTACCAGCAGTTATCTGCTGAAAGCATCTGTATCGGGGACCATCGCATCTGTATTGGTCAATGGCGGCGTTCATGTTTCCGAGGAGAAGGAAATTTTCCATATTGCCAATATCAATGAAGCCC
>JAWOCV010000126.1:0-12197 GCA_046483585.1 Marinilabilia sp. | reverse complement strand
AGCTGAAAGTTCGAAGCTCGAAGCTCAAAGCTCGAAGCTCGAAGCTGGAAGGAAAGGTTGCTCTCTTTTGCGACATAACCAAAGAAATAACAAAAATGTATATGATTGAATTTTGGTTGTTTACATATTTTATTAGATAAAAGTAACCTGGCCGCGGGGAAGTTGGAAGCTGTTAGCTGTTAGCTCTTAGCTCTTAGCTCTTAGCTCTTTGTAGCTCAGTCGCAGAGTTAGTAGTCAGTAGTAGCTCGAAGCTCAAAGCTCAAAGCTGGAAGGAAAGGTTGCTCTCTTTTGCGACATAACCAAAGAAATAACAAAAATGTATATGATTGAATTTCGGTTGTTTACATGTTTTGTTAGATAAAAGACGTAAGATAGATCATATAACACTGAATTTCTGCATTTTGACCCAAAGAACCATTTGAATATAAACAATTGAATTACGAAACATTACAAGAGTTCCCCGGACTATCACACAATGACCTCCGGAATAAAAGAATGTTTTGTCCTTTATTACTACCTTTGCAGTCACATCAGCATTAATCACTTTGCAAACAGCAATCCAACAAATTCATAAAAATTTCGTCGTGAGATTATTTAGTGCCCGTCTATAAACTCGCAAAAAATCTCTCAATATGCGTGTCTGTTTAGAAACAAACGTTGCTTAATTTATAGACAGAACTGATTAGGCTATAAAAAACCGGAAAATGAAAGGCAAAAGAGTTCATATCGTAGGATCGGGCCCACGAACCGGCACTACTCTTCTAACAGAGGTGATGAAAGTATGCTTTGCCTTTGACAAAAGTTGTGAACATGAAGCATCCGTATATAAAAGCAACTTAAGTTTCGGAAAGTACGAGACCCTGCTCACCAAGCAGCCTTCGGAGCTTTTTACCGTTAAATGGCCACTCTTTTTTGACAAAAACCTGTTTGTCATATGCCTTGTCCGGGACCCCCGCGACATGGCCTGCAGCTATCACGGCGACCGGCCGGACACCTACTGGTGCAGCCTCAGGTACCTGAAACTTTTCAAAAGGAGTTACCATCAACTGAAAGGCCATCCCAGGGTTCTGTTCATAAAATATGAGGACTTCGTTAACAACCCCGATGGTGTGCAACAAACCATTCAGAACAAATTCAGTTTTCTCAGGATCAAACATCCCTTCAGCGAATATCACAAATTTGCCCACCCCGACGAAATGACTCTGAAAGCCCTGAGAAACTTGCGTCCCATCTCTCCCTCGGGGATTGGGAACTGGAAAAAACATCTTCCCAGGATCAAACAACAGATCGATTTGCATGGCGACATATCCGGTGACCTGATAGAGATGGGTTATGAAAAAGACAAACAATGGCTTGAGCTACTCAACGGAGTTGAGGCAAGTGCCTTTCCCACCGAGACAAAAGAGTTCTTCAGCCAAAGTGAAATCAGAAAAAGAAAACGAAGGGGGTATCTGACTGCTCTAAAGATCATCATTGAAAAAACAGGCATAAATGCCGACCGGCTTCTTTATCCCCTCACCTGGCTCAACGGTCTTATCATTCAAACAAAATCACGCCATAAACGTTAAAATTAAAACTCGCATGTCTGCCGTTCATGCAGTTTCCATCCGACCTTAATAAATAAATTTTATACGGATGCAATACATCAATTTCCATACCCATCTCTATCCCGACGATCTGCGGAGCACCAAAGCCATCATCAGTTGTGTGGCCCCAGAGCCCTTGCCAAAATGTCCCGAAAACGTCTGGTTTTCCTATGGAATTCATCCCTGGTACCTTCAGGGACACGATACTTCCAACCTTCTCAAAACCGTGGAGATCAATGCTAAAGACCCATGTGTACTGGCCATTGGTGAAGCCGGTCTTGACAAGATCAAGGGCCCCTCGTTTGACCTGCAGGAAAAAATATTCTGCCGGCAAATTGATATTTCCGAAAAAACCGGCAAACCTCTTATCATTCATTCCGTAAAAGCCAACCATGAAATATTACACCTGCGCAAAACACTCAAACCACGGCAATCCTGGATCCTCCATGGTTTCAGTGGTCATCCGCAGGAAGCGGAGCAACTGGTCAGCAGCGGATTCCTCCTCTCTTTCGGGCCTAAGATCCTCTTCCACGATGGAAAAGCGGAGGCCTCATTCAGGCAGGTGCCGGAAGGTCATTTTTTCCTGGAAACCGACCATTCCAACAAATCGATCAAAGCCCTTTATGAGAAAGGAGCGGCTATTAGAGGAACCACTCAGTCGAAACTGATGGAATCCATCAACCGAAGTTTTACTAATCTATTTGACCTGTCTGATGGAATGGCTGGAACGAACAGAATTGCTGATCGGAAGTGACAAGCTTGACAAACTAAAAACAGCACATGTGATGGTGGCCGGCCTGGGCGGGGTGGGCTCCTGGTGTGCCGAAATGCTTGCCCGTTCGGGTGTGGGCGAAATGACCATCATTGACGGTGATACCGTTCATCCCACCAACCGAAACCGGCAACTCCCCGCGCTGGTTAGTACCGAGGGATTGTCAAAAACACAAGTCATGCTTGAAAGGCTCCGCGACATCAACCCGGATATTGTGTTGCATCCCCTCAATAAATTTCAAAAAGGAGAAGATTTTGAAATATTACTGGAAACCCCTGTTGATTATGTGGTAGACGCCATCGATTCATTGAGCCCGAAAGTATTTCTCATCCTGGCAGCATTGAAACGCCAATACCCCATTATTTCTTCCATGGGGGCAGGAGGCAAATGGAATCCCGAAAAGATCCAGATAACCGACATTAGCAAATCCTATCATTGCAATCTGGCCCGCATGGTGCGCAAGCGTCTCAGCAAATTTCACATCAAAAAAGGATTCGACGTGGTATTTAGCCCCGATCCTGTGCAAAAATCAGCAGTCATCCAAAACAATGGAGAACAAAACAAGAATACCATCGTGGGCACCATCTCATACATGCCCGCCATTTTCGGGATGATGGCTGCATCTAAGGTGATTCGGGAATTGGGGGTGTAGAGACGCAAGATTTTGCGTATCTACAGATTTTGCGTATCTACATGATTTATCGGTTTTTTTGTTTCTTTGCACCCATGTTTGAATCAATCATCAATCCATTAGGTACAAGCTGGGGAATATGGTTTATCACGCTGGCAAGCGCCTGGCTGGTGGGTGTATCCAAGAGCGGACTGAAGGGGATTGCCATGGTTACCATCCCGGTGCTGGCACACTTTTACGGGGGTATGGCTTCAGCCGGCATTCTGGTGCCTTTCCTGGTATTCGGTGACATGTTTGCCATCCGGTATTACTACAAAAGCCTGCGTTGGGAACACATCAAAAAACTCTATCCTTACGCATTGTCAGGAATTGCCCTGGCACTGATTGTGGGAAAAATGATCACCGACGACCAGTTCCGGCATATCATTGCCATATCGGTTCTCCTTTGCCTGGCTCTTATTTTTTACCGCGACTATTCGGGAGCTTCCGACGGTTTTACACAAAAAAACTGGTTCGCCCGAACGCTCGGTGTCACCGGAGGATTTGCCACCATGATCGGCAATGCTGCCGGCCCCATATTTAATCTCTACCTGCTCTCAATGCGTCTGCCCAAGAAAAGTTTCATCGCCACGGGAGCAGTGTTTTACATTAGTCTTAACTTCCTGAAAATTCCACTGCATATCGTGGTTTGGGATTCAATTTCGCCGGATACGTTACAAATGAATTTCATCATGCTGCCCGCTGTGTGGATTGGCTCCATCACAGGCAAATGGCTGGTGCGGTTTATTCCCGAAAAAGAATTTCGCATTTTCGTCACCATCGTGATCACTATTTCGGCGGTGATGCTATTCTTTAAGTGACTCTTCCTGACATCCGTCATTCCAGTTTGCAGAAATTTCCTTATCTTTAAACCAGTAAAACCAATTGTTTAAACCTTCACAATCATGAACATCGACTGGGCAAATTTATCATTCAACTATCTGGATACCGATTACAACGTGCGCTGTTACAACCGCAACGGGAAGTGGGGCGAACTTGAGGTCACCTCATCGAACCAGATCAACATCCACATGGCAGCTACTGCCCTTCATTACGGGCAGGAAGCATTCGAAGGACTCAAAGCCTATCAGGGCAAAGACGGGCAGGTTCGTCTTTTCAGGGTGGAAGATAATGCCAAACGAATGATATCATCGGCCCGGGGCATTATGATGGCAGAAGTACCGGAAGAATTATTCGTAAAAGCAGTAAAAAAGGCCGTATTGCTCAACAAACATTATGTTCCGCCTTATGAATCGGGTGCCTCGCTTTACGTACGGCCGCTCCTGCTCGGGACAGGCCCCCGCGTTGGGGTCCAGCCTTCAGAAGAGTATTTGTTCATGGTTTTTGTGACTCCTGTCGGCCCTTACTTCAAAGAAGGTTTCAAACTCACAAACGTGGCCGTCATGCGCGAATATGACCGCGCCGCCCCTCAGGGGACCGGCAATATTAAAGTGGGCGGAAACTATGCCGCCAGCCTCAAAGCCGGCATGCTCGCCAAAGAAAAGGGATATTCGGCTGTTTTATATCTCGACAGCCGGGAAAAGAAATACATCGACGAATGCGGCCCGGCCAACTTCTTCGGAATTAAAAACAACACTTATATCACCCCGGATTCAAAATCCATTCTGCCGTCCATTACCAATAAAAGTCTGATACAACTGGCTCAGGATATGGGGATGAAAACCGAACGCCGTCCGGTCCCGTTCGAAGAGATCGAAACATTCGAAGAAGTGGGGCAGTGCGGAACAGCTGCTGTCATCAGCCCGATAGGACGTATCGATGATCTCGATAACAACAAATCGTACTCATTTTCCAAAGATGGTGAACCCGGTCCGGTTTGTCAAAAACTATATGACAAACTGCGGGCCATTCAATACGGAGAAGAACACGACCCTTACGGTTGGGTCACCGTCCTGTAATAAAAAAAAGCGCCTTGCCGGCGCTTTTTTTTATTCAATTTCTTCAAAATCGACGTATTCCCCTTCCTGATTGTCTTTTGTATTGCTGCGTTTTTTTGCTGAAGAGGCATTATTATACTCAATGGTTACTTTCCCTTCCCGTTCTTTTCGTTTGTTCCTGCTATCACGATGGGCCTTCTCCTGCTGCTGATGCATCTTTTTGGCCTGTTGGTTAATAAACAATGGCAACAAAAAACGAAAAGCCACCTTAAAAACATAATAGCCAATAACGAGGAATACGATGAGCTTTAATAACATAATCACTCCTTGTTTAAATGTAATAATTTCAGCACATGGCCCTGTCCGGTAAAACTGGCTCACAAAAAAATGGAACAAGAACCATCATAAACCGCAGAGGTACTTTGTTAACCTCAACCATTCAGAAATTCTTTTCAACCCGAATGGTATTTTGCTGAACAACAAATTCTCACCTTCTGTTTTGCAAGACAGAATCGGCTCCGCTCCTAAGCACCTCCTGAGTCTTCTGCATCACCTCATCTTCTTCGCGAATAATGGGATAAAACCCTTCATTGTCGAGAATGTTTCGGGCAATATAGGCCTTGGTCTCCAGTTCGATAAGATCCCGGGAATGCCGGTAATCGCCGGCCGTGAATTTAACCCCTTCATCCCGGGCAAAATCTACAAGCTGATCCCCTATATTCTGGTTATCGAGATGTTCCCTGAGGGCATCCACATTTTCATATTGATCCAACTCCTCACGATTGTTGTCACTATAACGAAGGGCAAATTTATAAATGGTCCCCGTTTCTCTCAGGCGATAATAATATTCTGAATGATCCGAAGTATCACGTGGCACAAAGACATCCGGCATGATGCCGCCCCCTCCGTAAACATGACGGCCACTCTGGGTTTCATAAACCAGTGAATCCTCAATATCGATGCTGTCCTGATTAAAAAATTCACCATGTTCGTAACGATCAACTATGTCGCGATAGTAGTCTTCAATACCATTGTCGTAAGGCTTCTGAATGCTCCGTCCGCTGGGGGTGTAATACCTGGCCACCGTCAGGCGCATGGCACTCCCGTCTGGCAGGGGAAACTGCTGCTGCACCAGTCCTTTGCCAAAAGACCGGCGTCCGATAACCAGGCCGCGATCATTGTCCTGCATAGCGCCGGCAAAAATCTCACTTGCCGAAGCACTGAATTCATCGATCAAAACAGTCACGCCAATATCTTTGCAAGAACCTGAACCGTCGGCCTCCACATCCTGACGTGGGCTGTTGACTCCTTCGGTATACACGATCATATCCCCCTCATCAAGAAACTCATTCACCATACTTATGGCCACATCAAGATAGCCCCCGGAATTTCCCCTGAAGTCCATCACAACATGCTGGCAGTCATTTTCTTTCAGCTCAGCCAGAGCCGAAAGCATTTCCTGATAAGTATTCTTGGCAAATCGATTGACCTTGACATATCCAGTGGTATCGTTCAGCATATAAGAAACATCCACACTATGCATGGGAATATCTCCCCGGGTAATCTCAAAATCAAGCAACTCATCCCTGTTTCGCCGTTTTACAGCAACATTCACTTTAGTACCGGAATCTCCCCGCAACATTTTGACCACATCATTGGTCGGCGTCTCAACACCAGCAATCACAGAATCGTTGACGGTTATAATGCGGTCACCCGGCAATATTCCCACTTCTTCTGAGGGGCCTCCGGGAACAACACTGATGACCATAACGGTATCATCCTGCATGCTGAACTCCACACCAATTCCTCCAAAATTACCATCCAATTGCTGATTGGCAACTTCCAGGTCTTCTGCCGGAATATAAACAGTATGCGGATCAAGTTCCTCAAGTATTTCAGGTATCACATCCTCTACCAGCTTTTCGCGGTTCACGCTGTCCACATAATGCTGATCAATAAGGTTTATGATGTTTTCCAGTTTCCCTTCACCGGATCCGGCCCCGGTCGAAATATTCAGGCTTCGTCTCCCTTCTCCATTACCTGAAGTGTCTGTCATGCGCCCGATAAACATTCCACCCACTAAAACCAAAGCCAGCACAATGGGCAAATATATCTGACGGGTTGTGTTCTTCTTCTTTTCTGTCATTACTTAAATGTTTTGGACAGTGGCTTATTACAATAGATCGTTAGATTTTTAGATTCAAGATCTAAGATGATTTATATATTGTTGATAATCTTCGTTTTAATACAAACAACTTAAAAATCTTAAACAACTGAATAACAAATACCTGCAAAAGATTAACGGACTATTGTTATTGCCATCAAATTTTTAGACTGTTTCATTTCGACAACCACACCATTCCTTTTCCAAAAATGATGCCTCATCTGCTTGTTCTTGTGTTATCCGGGTTCACCGGAAGTCCGGTCAAACTGAACCACTTCTATGCCAGCCCGTTTAAGCAGGTTGATGCCATCTTCAACCCGGTAATTTTCTGAAAAAACCACTCTCAGAATCCCTGCCTGGATGATGAGTTTGGCACATTCGATACAGGGTGACGAGGTCACATAAAGGGTGGCTCCTTCCGAACTGTTGCCCGACCGCGCCACTTTGGTTATGGCATTGGCCTCGGCATGTAAAACGTATGGCTTGGTCCGGTTGTCAATATCCTCACAATCATTCTCAAAACCCGACGGCGTCCCGTTATACCCGTCGCTGATGATCATCTTCTCACGAACCAGCAGGGCCCCCACCTGACGCCGGCGGCAATAACTGTTCTGAGCCCAGATGCGGGCCATGTCAAGGTAGCGACGGTCGAGCAATCGCTGTTTCTCCTCTTTGGTCAATTTCGCCGGATCTTGCATATTTCTCGCAATTGTAATGCCACAAAATTAACAAAGAAAGTGATTTTGTGGTTGTAAAGAGAGGCAAAAAAACCGATCATACAATCATAAAACACCAACTTGTTTCAAAATTCATCAAAAATTATGCACACTCCCCTCGTTTAAGAAAAAGGGTTTTGATTTATTTCAACAATAGATCGTTAGATTATTAGATGTAAGATGCCTGCCTGGCGGTTTATGAAAAATGAGACTTGCTGTACAAACCAAAGTTTGTTTTATATAGCAGAATTGTAATAAGAAAACGGCAGACAAGTAAGAAAATCCGTATGATGCTGATATACTGTGATTTAACCCGAAAAACGCCGATATTTGAAACAATTGAAATACAAGGTGTTACAAAACTTTAACGGACTATTGATTTCAATAGACCGTTAAGAAAAAACTAAACGCAAAGGCGCAAAAACAAAGAGATCTGATTATTCAGAAGATACTCAAAGGAATTATATGATTTTAGGACACTCATTATTGGATCTTTGTATGACTTTACGGAGGATTGTTTTTTTCAATAGTCCGCAAAAAAAAGACTAAACACAAAAACGCCATGAAGCAAAGTTTTTTATATGAGAGAGTTATGATTTATCCCGTTGTTTCATAAACACTTAATTACGAGTCACTTGAAAAAGTTTAACGGAGTATTGTTTTTAGGGTTTGCTGAAAAACAAATTTCATGATTATTTTGAAAGTGTTATAACTTGGTTTGTTGAAGTGCAAGGTTTTTTGAAAAAGGCCAGAAATAGCTTTGCCCTTCTTATCCTGAAACAGTGTTTTAATATAAAATTTTAGCATTTTTCTGTTTTAAGTGAAGGTTTCAAAAAAGCTAAATATGTTATTATTCAAACGGCGGGGTGGCCTGTCAGTTTTCCGGGCCTGCCTGACGGTTTATGAAAACGAATCATTGTGATATTTTGATGTAAAAACAATAAAATGAATGGTGGTATATTTTTAAAACGGCAGGCAGGCTGATAGGTTTAAACGGACTAGTCCCGATATAGGTTTTGTAAAGTTTTTGTGAAAAAACTCACAAAAACCATAATCGGGATTTGTTTCTTTTTGGGGCAATGCCAAAAAGAAAATCAAAAAAGAAATCAAAAATTGGTCTGCTGACTTATTCAGCAGCTCCTAAAATAATGCCTGAAATACATTGCAGAGGACCAACCGCCCGGAAGAATTTTTAACCGGAAAATAATTGAAAAAAGGATCATAGGCCAACGTGTCGAGAAAAATGCCGTGCCTCTTTACGATGAAATTACTTTTCATTCCGGAAGAAAAACTTTTATTACCAACAGTATGATTTTAGGTGCCAATCTGCCGGTTCTTCAGGAAATGGGGGCACCCAAAAAGCAAAGAGATTTTGCAAAGTATTTGAAGATTACAGATGTCTATAAAAATAAAGTGATGCAGGATACTTGGGATAAGATTGAGTGATTTTTTCCCCTTATGAAATACAAGGAGTAATTTATTTACTTTATTGGAGAGTTAACTTTTAAAAAATTTATTGAGATAAAATAACTCTTCATCCAGGTTAGCTTTAGAGGCGACGGGCCTAACTTGGCAAGTATATTTTCTTTCGGTATTAAAATAATCCGTTTCTTGGTCCAGCTGAAAAAATCGTGCCTGGATTATAGCAGCTCCAACTCTTAGTTTTATAGGGTTATTATTGTTGTTGGTAAGTTCTAATGATACACACCCGCAATATCCTGGTTGAACAATAGAGGAAATGGTAATGCCTAATCGACTATAGGAACTACGAGTAGATAAATCTAAAAAAATATCATTTGGAAGTTTGATGTACTCTAAAGTTGAGCATAAAACGGTTTGATGTGGATGTAGTAGTATTGTTTCTCCGACTAATCTTTTTGTTTCCTGGAATGAACTGCTAATGGGGCGGTTTTTGTCCACACCTGCAGCATCAATAAAAGGTTGCCTTCCCTGGTAAGAGACCAGGAAATCGGTTCCTAATCTTAAATCAAGAGAAATTTCACCAATCTGTTTTTCTGATAGCAACGGACGAATGATGATTTCTTTTTTCTTGTATAGATCTACTATACTACTCCTTGTTAAATACATTATTATATTGAGATGTTACCATGTAATTGCTGATCGATTTCTCTATTAAGTTGTTGGTTATGCGATATTTTCCTAAGCCGTCAATGTTTCTGGAAGAAAATTCATCAACATCTTTTGTCCATAAATCCCAGCCAATTTCAAAAAGAGAGTGTAATTCCTCAGGTGAGGAAACTTCAGTAGGAATGAAATTTAAGAAGTCATCCTCCGATAAGAGTTGGCTTCGTTTCATTAATTTATTTGAAGTGATTTTTTCTGTGGCAAGCTTGATATTTTCTAAGGGCGTATTTTCTTGATTATTGTTTAAAAAATCATTTACAATTTCTATTCTTGCATCCGTAGAGGGATGTGTGGGGCTACTTTCATGTTTGTGAGCGATATAATCCAGATAAAAATTTGAGGCGTTCCCAATATACTGAGCAGCAAAAACGTCAGCAAAATATTCTTCGTAATGGTTTAGCATTTCACCCGTGAAGCCAAAAGCACGTTGTGATTTTTGAGATATTTGAAATCTTAAATCGATAAAATGACCTAATTCATGATATAACACAACATTTGCAAGATAATCGTGACTTAAGTATTTTGGTAGATTAATTTGAATTAAACGATAATTAAATTCAATCCCAAAATTTCCTCTTAATAGATCATAATAAGGTTCATATAAAGCTAAGCGAGGATTAAAACTAAAAGAATGAAGATTGTTTTGAAGTGAAGTGACAATTATATACTGCTCTGAATTATCCCATTCTTTTAAAGCCTCTTCCAGACAAAAAACGATTTCATGAGGAATATTTACTAAAGTGCTATTGTCCAGAAATTCGATGCTCCAAAAACAGAAATCTACACCCTCTTTCAATTTTAAACATTCATCGTAAGTCTTGGCTTTTAAATCAATGCATTCAATTTGATTTATCAAAACGGTGAGCTGTTCATGATACTCTTTTTTTCTTGAGTCAGCATAAACATTAGTCTTTGATCGCTCAAAAGAAGACAGCAGTTGGGAAATGTGGAGAGAAAGAAGCTCTGGCTTCATTATAAAACTGGCTCTTTGTTAGTTAGGAATTTTTTTAATTTTAAGAAATCGTTTTGGCTTGGATGCTCCTCATCAATACTTTTGATAAGCTCTTCATTTTTAGATAATAGGTCTACTATTTCAAATCTTTCACTAAGAACAGAAAAAATGTCTCCTTCTTCTGAAGCAAGCTTTTTAGATTCTTTAAGTATATTTTTAAAGAGTTCCGTGTAGTACTCATTTCCATTCTCTACGATTTCATTTAGAAAAAGAATGTATGATTCCCTAATGTGAGATGCTTGGTTTACAGCGAAGTACATAGTCGTTTTGGTTTTAATAAGTCCTCTAATGCCTCTGAAAATGCGTGCAAAATTACAATATTTTTGTGATGAAATTAGATAATAAATTAACCAAACGCAATAAATTTTCGGAAAAAAACTTTTCAACAAATTATTTGGTGAAGCAGTTAGTTGTTTTTTCAATCTAGGTTTTCTTTCAGTCAGAGACCCCCATATTTTAGTGCATAGTTGATCATTGTTTTACTTGTTTACCTGTCCATCTATCTATTACAAATGGCATTTCGGGATGCATTTCATAGCGTGTAGCCAATGCATAGATTGAAGCAGCAACAATAAGGCTAACTCCGATGATAATTGCAGCTATTATGTTCTTTGTTCCTTGGTCTTTCATAGTTCTAAAATGTGGTTTGGTGTGGTTGAATTTTGGCGTTTAATTTAGAAAATTAAAATTACACTGGTAAACGAAGGTATTGTTTATTTTAAGTATATATCTTTTGTTTTTTGAGGGTAGAATGATAGGTTTTTGTTTTTTCTGTTTCCATTTTATACTCCCGGCCAAAAAATAAAAAAGCCCCCTGAAAATCAGAGGGCTTCACTTTGTTTTTGTACCCAGGGCCGGGATCGAACCGGCACGGCATTGCTGCCACTGGTGTTTGAGACCAGCGCGTCTACCAATTCCGCCACCTGGGCATGCTGGTCAAATGAGTGTTTCGCGGATGCAAATATAAAACATTCCCGGGGTGTTGCAAACAAATTTTTGCGTAAACACTCAATTCCCGTATTATCTTTGCATCAAAGTTAATTGTTCCCGGAAGGTCTATGAGCACACTGATCAAAACCGATGGCATCGTCCTGGACCACGTGTTGTACCGCGACACCAGTGCCATTATCCATGTATATACCCGTGAGCTGGGCCGTCAGAATTATATTGTCAACGGCGTGAAGGGAAACCGCAAAAACCGTAAAAATGTACTTTTGCAGCCCCTGAACCGTTT
>JAWOCV010000238.1:0-24243 GCA_046483585.1 Marinilabilia sp. | reverse complement strand
ATGGAACCGCTTCGCTCTCGCATAATATTTTTTAAACATATTCTTTTGTGATATTTATGCTTAAAAAATATCATGCTCGTTTCATCAGTATAAAATTTATTTATTAAGGGCAAATGGAACCTGCCTGACGTTTTCCTGAAAAGAATTTTTCTCAAAAATTTTTTCATCAAAAAACAGGGACTGCTTTCAATCAGTCGCCCGGCAGGCCTGTCTGCCGTTTTTTGTATATGCAACCATTAATTTCAGTGGTTTTTAGATCAAAAATCCAGAATGTTACTTTTCCATAAGCCGCCAGGCAGGTTCGCATGATATTTTCTTTTGTGTGATCCCTTACCATGCTCGTTTCATTGCTTTAGGGCATCAGAAACTGCTGCACGTTATGACTTATTTGTCCTCGTAAAGTTCAACAAAGCCGGATTCAGGTGTTATACCGGAAACGAAAACAGGTCTTTAGCTCCAAAAACTCTATTCACCTGCACTTTCAAAGAAAAAGTAAATACGCTATATTATTCAGAATCTCGGTGGAAACACATTGTTCATATTGTATATTTTTGAACTCCAGGGAGAATACCTTCGCTTGACACGTTTGATGGTGATCACTTTACTCTCTTCGTCGTGCAATTCGGCAAAATAGAGTCCGAGAGCAGTTCCGATCGCGGCATTTACTTCCCCGGCAATATATTCTTCTCTGCCCCCTTCACCTTTTCCTTCACGTTTAAGCCTGCGTTTTGCCGGATAATTCAGCACTTTGGGCATAAACTTGAACACGAATATCAGTCCGATCAAAGCAGTGAACACCACTCCGTATCCCACGGCGGTGATTACCCAGATCTGGGGCCAGTTGACATTTTCTAAAAAAACGGCCATATCTGAAATGAATTACAATGGAATGTTACAATGCTTCTTTGGAGGATTTGTCAGCTTTTTGGTCTGAAGGCTCTGAAAGCCTCTGATAATTCTGAACCTGGTATTACGAGGTTCGATGATGTCATCAATATAACCATATGAAGCAGCCTGATAAGGATTGGCAAATTTTTCTTTGTATTCCTCCTCTTTTTGAGCAATAAATTTCTTCTTCTCTTCGGGATCTTCTATCTCCTTCATGGCACGGCCTTCGAGTACTTCAATCGCACCCTGTGCACCCATTACGGCAATTTCAGCAGTAGGCCAGGCATAATTCAGATCTCCGCGAAGCTGCTTACAACTCATCACATCGTGAGCACCGCCATAAGATTTGCGAAGGGTAATGGTGACTTTAGGCACGGTGGCTTCACCATAGGCAAACATCAATTTGGCACCGTTCGAAATGATACCGGCATATTCCTGGCCGCTTCCGGGCAGAAAGCCGGGAACATCAACCAATGTCAACACAGGAATATTGAAAGCGTCACAAAACCGCACAAAACGAGCAGCCTTTTTTGATGCATCACAATCAAGAACACCTGCCAGGAAATTGGGCTGGTTGGCCACAACCCCTATTGATGCACCACCCATACGGCAAAAACCAACGACAATATTTTTTGCGTAATTGCGGTGAACTTCAAGGAATTCGTTATCATCCACGATAGAATAGATCACCTCCTTCATATCATAAGGCTGATTCGGGTTCTCGGGAATGATTGTGTTGAGTGATTCATCCAGCCGGTCGATGGGATCTACTGAATCCACCAGCGGTGGTTCTTCCAGGTTATTTTGAGGAAGATAAGAAAGCAATTTTCGGGTCAGCATGATTCCTTCTTCCTCATTCTCCAGCTCAAAATGCGAAACACCCGACTTAGTGGAATGAACATGAGCACCGCCAAGATCTTCTACCGAAATGTCTTCCCCGGTGACTGTTTTGACGACTTTAGGGCCGGTTACAAACATATAACTGGTCTGTTCGGTCATCATAACAAAGTCGGTAAGTGCAGGTGAATAAACCGCACCGCCGGCACACGGACCGAAAATGGCAGAGATCTGTGGAATGACACCAGAAGCAAGAATGTTGCGTTCAAAAATCTCTGCGTATCCTGCCAGTGAAGTCACACCTTCCTGAATACGAGCCCCACCGCTGTCGTTGATTCCGATCACCGGTGCACCCACTTTCATGGCCATGTCCATCACTTTACAGATTTTCTGGGCAAAAGTTTCCGACAAAGAACCTCCGAAGACGGTGAAATCCTGGGCAAAAACATAGACCACTCGACCATCGATGGTACCATGACCGGTAACCACCCCATCGCCGAGTATCTTCTTTTTTTCCATTCCGAAATTGGTACAGCGATGGGTCACGAACATATCGAACTCTTCGAAACTGCCGTCATCCAAAAGCATTTCAACTCGTTCACGGGCGGTGAATTTGCCCTTTCCGTGCTGGGCTTCAATACGCTTTTCTCCACCTCCAAGTCGCGCTTCATTGCGCAACTCAATTAGTTTTTTGACTTTGTCCTGATCTGACATATCTTAAAAGTTTACTGCAAAATAGTTACTGATCTCAATTTGTGCTCATCTATTCAATAGATCGTTAGATTTTTAGACTTAAGATCTAAGATAATTCATATATTGCTGATAATATGTGTTTTAATACAAATTTTCAAATTTAAACAACTGAGACGAGCATGGCAAAGATTGGCGCAACAAGAAAATGAACCGCATAAAGAACCATTTTTACCAGGCTTTTAAATTTTTATGCCGGTGCTTCACAAAGTTCCGTTAAAACCCCAAAAGTTGATTTGGGATGCAAAAATGCAATATTTAAACCCTCAGCGCCTTTTCGTGGTTGTTTATCTATGAGACGTACCCCTTGTTCTTCAGCTTTTTTGAGTTTTTCGTCAAGCCCGTCGACGGCAAAAGCCAAATGATGCACACCTTCTCCTTTTTTCTCAATAAATTTTCCTATAGGCCCTTCTGCATCGGTGGATTCAAGCAATTCAATTTTGGTATCTCCAACCTTAAAAAAGGCTGTCTTCACTTTCTGATCGGCCACTTCTTCTACTGCATAGCATTCAAGTCCGAATACCTTCTCATAAAAAGGGATGGCCTCGTCAAGGTTTTTCACCGCTATCCCAATGTGTTCAATATGTGTCGGTTTCATGTTTTTTGTTTTAACCTTTAAAGAAAATTTTCCGCAAAAGTAGCAGAATAAACCGCTATTTCCATAAAAACGGGAAGAAAAAATGGGTGTTTTACAACATATGTTATAACAATAGATCGTTAGATTTTTAGAAATAAGATGCCTGCCTGGCGGTTTATGAAAAATTAGACTTGTTGTACAAACCAAAGTTTGTTTTATATAGCAGGATTGTAATAAGCAAACGGCAGACCGGTAAGAAAATTCGTATAACACTGATGCACTGTGATCTAATCTAAAAGATGCCGGAATTTTAAACAATTGAATTACAAGGTATTACAAAAGTTTAACGGATTATTGTTATCATAACGACACAGAGAAAATGCCTCCAACAAGCAGGAATATTACTGAATTGTATTTCTTTCTTTCGTGAAAAAACATCATTTTTGCAATACACAATCTTTATTGATAAAAGGAAACAAATGAAACGAGCATTACAAAGTTTTCCACAATAGAAGATGTATAAGTTCTTGCGTGTGAACTTTATCAGACCTTAAAAAATCAATTTTATACGAATGAAAGATAAAGTCATCATCATAACCGGTGCCTCTTCTGGCATTGGACTTGCATGTGCCCGCGAGTTTGCTTCACGTGGGGCCAGCATTTCACTGGCGGCCCGTAATGGAGATAAGCTTAAGGAAATAGAAAAGGAGCTGGCTGATGCGGGTCATAATGTACTGGTCACCCCAACGGATGTGAGTCGCGAAGAAGATTGCCAAAACATGGTGGAGAGAACCGCCGAACGTTTTGGGAAAATTGATATTCTGGTCAATAATGCGGGCATTTCCATGCGGGCTCTTTTTAAGGATGTTGAACTGGATGTTCTGAAACAAGTAATGAATGTCAATTTCTGGGGAACCGTCTACTGCACAAAATATGCATTGCCCTGGCTGCTGAAGACCAAAGGTTCGGTTGTGGGAATTTCCTCAATTGCCGGATTTATCGGATTGGCCGGTCGTACAGGGTATTCAGCCTCCAAATTTGCCATGCACGGGTTTCTCCAGACCCTGAGAAGTGAAAATCTCAAAACCGGTCTTCATGTGCTAATTGCAGCACCCGGCTTTACAGGCACCAATGTTCGAAAATCAGCCCTCAACGCCAAAGGAACTCAGCAAGGAGAGACACCAAGGGCCGAAGAAAAAATGATGAGTGCAGAAGATGTAGCCAGACACCTGGCAAGAGCTATAATCAAAAGGAAACGTTCCCTTATTCTGACCTTTAAAGAAGGTAAACTGGCCGTATTCCTGAGTAAATGGTATCCGCGACTGGTCGAAAAGCTATCTTACGAACACCTGGCTAAAGAACCTGATTCACCTTTTCATTAAGATAATTCACCTTTTTATGCTAAAACATATTACCAAAACACGTGTTCGTTACGGAGAGACCGACCAAATGGGCATTGTCAACAACGCCGTTTACTCTTCCTATTTCGAAGTGGGGCGTACGGAAATGTTCCGGGAACTTGGCCTGCCTTACAGCAAGATTGAAGAGAAAGGAACTTTATTGCCCCTCTCAGAACTGCACATTAAATTTCACAGGCCGGCTGTTTATGATGAACAATTGACCATCGAAACGTTCATTGATGAGTTTCCCACTTCAAGGATCCGGTTTAAATACAACATTTACAATGATACCGGCAATTTACTGGTAGCCGGGGAAACGGTGCTGGCTTTCCTCAATGGTAAAACCCGTCGTCCCACCCGTATTCCGCAGTATCTGGCTGATATCCTCAAGCCTTACTTTGTTTGAACCACAACGGTTCGTTAGACTTTTTTATGGCATAACATACCGTTAAAACAACCATCGCTTATACATTGCAACAGACTTATCATAAAAACTGTATGCCATAAGAAGTGTGACCATCCGGAAATTCAACAATGGATCGTAATAATAATAGATCATTAGATAATTGTTATAGTACTGATAAACTGTGATTTAGCATGACAAACATCAGATTTTCAAACAACTGAAACGAGCATGGTAAGGGATGCCACAAAAGAGAATGTATAAGTTCTTGCATGCGAGCCTGCCTGGCGGGTTATGAAAAATGAGGTTTATTCTACAAACCAATGTTTGTTTCATAAAGCAGGATAGTTATATGAAAAACGGCAGACAGGCCTGCCTGGCGGCTTTTGAAACAGAAAATTTCTGGTTTTTAGATGCAAAAACGCTAAAATTGATGGTTCCATATTTATAAAACGTCAGGCAGGTTCCATCCGACCTTAATAAATAAATTTTATACGGATGAAATAATAAAGTATTACAAAAGTTTAACGGATTATTGTTAACAATAAACCTTTTAAAAAATATCAATGACCAACAATAATTTTCAATTCGTAGTTGAGCAATTTGCCGACCTAAGGATCCTTCGTTATCCCGTTTCGGGATTTGATGAATTGACCCTGAAACAAAAAAAACTGGTCTATTATCTTTCCCAGGCGGCCGTGGAAGGCCGCGATATTTTGTTTGATCAGAATTACAAGCACAATTTGGTCATTCGCCGGACCCTGGAAGCTGTTTATGAACATTATTCAGGCGATCGCTCTGCCTCTGATTTTCAGGCTCTGGTGGTCTTTCTTAAACGGGTCTGGTTTTCCAACGGCATTCATCACCATTACTCATCGGCCAAGATCACCCCCGGTTTTAGCTCAGAGTTTTTTAAAAAAGTGGTTGAGGCTATTCCTGAAGATAGACTTCCTTTAAAAGAGAACGAATCAAAAAAGGATTTGCTTAAGCGGCTGACAACAGTACTGTTCAACCCAGATGTTGATGCCAGACGTGTGAACCAGGCTGAAAATGAAGACCTCATTGCCACATCGGCCAACAATTATTACGAAGGGGTAACTCAAAAAGAAGCGGAAGCTTTCTACGCTTCAAAGGAAAACCCTGATGACAATGCACCGTTGTCTCATGGCCTGAACACCCGTCTGGTAAAGGAAAACGGGGAACTTGTCGAAAAAGTCTGGAAAGAGGGAGGGCTCTACTCTTCCGCCATAAAAAAAATCACCGGCTGGCTTGAAAAAGCACTTACAATAGCTGAAAATGAACAACAAAAAAAGGTCATCTCACTGTTGATCGATTTTTACCGAACAGGCGACCTGTGTGCTTTCGACGAATACAACATTGCCTGGCTGCAGGACCAGGAATCACGTGTTGACTTCATCAACGGCTTCATCGAAACCTATGGGGATCCTCTCGGCCTGAAAGCCAGCTGGGAAAGTGTGGTGAATTTCAAAAATACAGAGGCCACCCGTCGTACCGACATCATCAGTGCCAACGCCCAATGGTTTGAGGACAATTCACCCACCGATCCCAAATTCAAAAAGAAAGAAGTGCGCGGTGTTACAGCCAAAGTCATCAACGTGGCCATGCTCGGGGGCGACTGTTATCCCCACACGCCCATTGGCATTAACCTCCCCAATGCCGACTGGCTGCGGAAGGAATATGGGTCCAAATCGGTGACCATTGAAAACATCACGTATGCTTACCATCAGGCTTCAAAAGATACCGGCTTCCTGGAAGAATTCAGCTACTCCGATGAGGAGATCGACCGTCACCATAAATATGGTTTTCAGGCCGGGAACCTGCATACCGATCTGCATGAGTGCCTGGGCCATGGTTCGGGGCAGCTGCTGGAAGGCATCAAAGGCGATGAACTCAAAGCCTATGGAGCCGTAATCGAAGAAGCACGGGCCGATCTTTTTGCACTCTATTTCATGGGTGACAGGAAACTCATAGAGCTCGGTTTACTGCCTGATGAAGAAGCCTACAAAGCCGAATACGATAATTACATCCGCAACGGATTGATGACCCAGCTTACCCGGATTGCGCCCGGCGATGACATTGAACAGGCCCACATGCGCAACCGCCAGTTGATCGCATCCTGGGCCTTTGAACAAGGCAAGGACAACCGGGTGATTGAAAAGGTCAGCAAAGAGGGAAAAACCTATTTCATTATCCATGATTATCAGGCATTGCGCAAATTATTTGCCAACCTGCTGGCCGAAATACAGAGAGTGAAATCGGAAGGAGATCTTGAGACCGCCAGAAGATTGATAGAATCTTACGGGGTGAAAGTGGACCGTGATTTGCATGCCGAAGTTCTGGAGCGTTACAAAAGACTTAATCTTTCTCCTTACAGCGGCTTTGTAAATCCCGTTTACAAAGTCATAAAAGATGACCTCGGCAACATTGCTGATATTCAGCCCCAATATAACGAAGGCTATGCCGAACAAATGATGCGGTATTCGCGAGAACATTCATGGTTATGAATGAAAAAATGACTAAATTTAAGGATGAAACGAGCATGGCAAAGCTTGCCACAAAAAGAACATGTATAAGTTCTTGCATGCGAGTTCCCTGTCTGCCGACAGGCAGGCATCCGACCTTAATAAATAAATTTTATTCGGATGAAACCCCAAAAGCAATTTCATAAAATACATTTAACACCTAAGTTGAGCGATACGAGTTTTGCGAAGTATCGCTTTACTTAGAGTTAACCCTGTCTGCCGTTTTTTGAAATAGAGTCTATCAATGGCAAAAGCTTTTCCTGAAAGAGATAGAATACTTCTATTTCATTTGCCGCCAGGCAGGCCTGTCTGCCGTTTTGTATAAAAGTAACCATCTGTTTTAGTGGTTTTAAATCAAAACACCAGAATGTTTCTTTTTCATAAACCGCCAGGCAGGCCCGATTTAGAAAATGTTGGCTTTCACCAATATTTTTAGTGAAAGCCTTACATTTTTTTAATCGTTGAGCGGAATCGCTCCGCTAGGCTCTGCCGCTTGATTGCAAGAATTTGGGTAACAGTAGTTTTTAGCTATTTGAATTTTGAATATGAAAAGAAGAGAAGAAATACTGAATAAACTTAAGGAGTTGAAACCCGAACTTCATCGTGAATATGCAGTTAAAAGTATCGGGTTGTTCGGGTCATTTTCAGATGACACCTATTCAGATGATAGTGACATTGATCTACTTGTTGAACTTGAAAAACCCATTGGCTGGAAATTTTTTACAATGGAACTTTATCTGGAAAAAATGCTTGGAAGAAAAATAGACCTTACTACCAAGAATGCTTTAAAGGAACAACTCAGGGAAGAAATATTAAGTAAAGTGAAATATCTGTAGATAATACTCCGTTAAGCTTTTGCAAGCATTTGTTTTACAATTATTTAAAGCCGAAAATGGCCTTTGTGAAAATACAGATTATCAACAATATATGAATCATCTTAGCCTGAACTATTGTGTAGGCAAAACATTCATAAAACTTGAATAACAGAAACATATCATATCAAATGTACCTTGAGGATATTATTACTGCAATGGACAGAATTGCAGAATATACCGAAGGATATTCATATTCCGAATTCAAAAGGGACTTCAAGACGGTTGATGCTGTTATCAGAAATTTTGAGGTCATTGGAGAAGCTTCAAAAAATCTTCCCGACGAAATAAAGAACAAATATCCCGAAATTCCCTGGAATGAAATGTACCTTCTCAGAAATAAGGTATCGCATGAATATTTTGGAATTGATTACGAAATAATCTGGGACATTGCATCCAATCATATTCCTGTCAATAAAATACAATTGGAAGAAATTTTCAGAAAAGAAATAAATAATTGAAACGAGCCCCGATTAATCGGAGCGAGTTCCATTAGGCCAATAACTTAAATCAATTATTTACGAATGAAACGAGCATGACAAAGGTTTTCACAAAAGTACATGTATAAATCCCAATCATGCGAGTTCCATTCGGCCAATGACTTAGATGAATTTTATACGAATGAAACGAGCATGGCAGGAGCTTACCACAATAAGAACATGTATAAGTTATTACATGCGAGTTTCATCCGACCTTAATAAATAAATTTTATACGGATGAAATAAAAGTCAACCTCCATCAAACCACAAAAAAACGAATTGCATTGCAAAATTTAATTTTTAAATTTGTGTAAACACACTGTTAGGGGTGCTCCCTTTGGGGCTGAGAACAAACCCTTACACCTGAAATGTATAATAACAGCGTAGGGAAACAGTAACAGAATGACGAAAAGAATCGTACTTCAATGTTATAAAAGCTGTTTTGCTGCGTGCAGAACAGCTTTTTTTGTTACCAAACATCAATATAAGTAAGCGGATCCGTAAATTCAATAGATCGTTAGATTTTTAAATTTAAGATCTAAGATGATTTATATATTACTGATAATATGTGTTTTAATATAAACATTTCTTCAGATTTAAACAATTGCATAACAAATACTTGCAACAGTTTAACGGACTATTGTAGATTTAGAGATACCGTAGATTTTGCATAGAACCCACAAAAAAGTTTAATCATGATCACCGCACAAAATGTCAGCAACCATCTTCTCCAACTGAGAGAACAGTCGCCACTGGTACACAACATCACCAATTACGTGGCAATGAACAACACAGCCAATGCCTTGCTCTCCATCGGTGCAAGTCCGGTGATGGCCCATGCCCCTGAAGAGATGGAAGCCATGGCCGGAATTGCCTCAGCCCTTGTGCTGAATATCGGAACCCTCAGTAAAGAATGGATCGATGGCATGCTTATCGCAGGAAAAACAGCCTCAAACCGTGGCATTCCCGTTGTTCTGGATCCTGTTGGTGCCGGCGCTACCCCCTATCGTACCCAATCCTGCCACCGTATCATCGGGGAATGTCATCCCTCCATCATTCGTGGTAATGCTTCGGAGATCATGGCACTCATCAGCAGTGATGTAAAAACCAAAGGCGTCGACAGCACAGAATCGTCGGAAAAAGCCCTCGAACTGGCCAAAACCCTGGCCAAAGAGACTGGTACTGTCGTTAGTATCAGTGGCCCGAAGGACCTTATCACCGATGGGAATGATGTCATCAGCATACACAATCATGTTCCGTTGATGCCCAAAATTACAGGTATGGGATGCACAGCGAGTTCTTTGACCGGCGCTTTTGCTGCCACAGGGGATGACAACATGTCTTCCGCAGCCGTTGCGATGGCCATCATGGCTGTGGCCGGAGAGATGGCGGTAATGGCTGCCCAGGGCCCCGGCTCTTTCCAAATGCACTTTCTCGACTCATTATACAACATGACTGATCTGGACATAGCCAAACATCTTAAAATATGAAACCTGAATTTAAACCCGACCTTTATTTGGTGACCGACCGGGATCTATCCCTGGGAAGATCGTTAAAAGAAATTGTCACAAAAGCCCTGTACGGTGGAGTTACCATGGTTCAGCTCCGCGAAAAAGAAGCCTCCACCAGGGAATTTATCGAGGAAGCCCTTTCGGTAAAAGTGGAACTAAAACAATATAACATTCCGCTTATCATCAACGACCGGGTAGACGTGGCCCTCGCGGTGGATGCCGACGGGTTGCATATTGGTCAAAACGATATGCCCTGGCAGATGGCACGCCGGCTCCTTGGTGAGGATAAAATCATAGGTCTGTCTGTCGAGTCGATTCAACAAATTGATGAAGCCAACAGGGCGGATATTGATTACATTGGCATCAGTCCTGTCTTTACCACCCCTACCAAAGAGGATCTCGAACGGGGATTAGGACTGAACGGGACTGCTGAAATCGCCCATCGGTCAAATCATCCGTCAGTGGCCATTGGGGGCATTAATGCGAGCAATGCATTGGAAATTATGCAAACAGGTGTGGATGGCATCTCAGTGGTGTCGGCCATTTGTTCGGCGCCAGACCCTGAAGAAGCCACCCGCGAACTTGCAGACATTGTTCGTCAGTATAAAGAAGAAAGTTCATAAGATCATTCCAATCGCTGATTCATTGAATTCAAAATAACAATATGAGAAGATACAAACCCGTAATGACCATAGCCGGAAGCGACAGCGGCGGGGGAGCCGGAATCCAGGCAGACCTCAAGACCTTCTCAGCCTGCGGATGCTATGGAACATCGGCCATAACTGCCGTCACCGCTCAAAATACCGTTGGGGTACATGACATTTTTCCCGTTCCGCCCGATGTCATCGAAAAACAAATTGATGCCATAATGGAAGATATTGGGGCCGATGCCATCAAAACCGGCATGTTGCATTCGTCCGGGGTTATTGAACTTGTGGCCCGGAAAATACAACACTACCAGGTCAGCAATCTGGTGGCCGATCCGGTTATGGTATCAACTTCGGGACACAAACTTTTGCAGGATGAAGCCATCGATGCTTTGAAAAACAATCTGCTGCCGCTGGCCCGGGTCATTACACCAAACCTTCCTGAAGCTTCCATTCTGTTGGGCAGAGAAATAACATCACAGAAAGATCTGCCCGATGCTGCCCGGGAACTCTCAAACGGCTCTGTGTCCGTCATGCTCAAAGCCGGACACCTCACCGGTGACCGTCTTATCGACGTTTTTTACAATGCCGAAAAGAACACCTTTATGTTCCTGAAATCCAAGCGTATTAACACCTTCAATACCCATGGAACGGGATGTACATTGTCCTCAGCCATCGCTTCTTTTCTTGCCCTTGACAATGACCTTGACAAAGCCATCAGACTGTCCAAAAACTACATGGAGAAAGCCATAGCCAAAGGGGCAAAATACAAAACCGGCCAGGGGCATGGACCTGTGCATCACTTTTTCAAATGGTGGTCATGAACAGAAATTCCGAAACGGACGCTTTCAACTTGCACATCCCGCCCGCCGGGGAATGGACCGCCCGTTTATGGGAACACGCCGGCGACATTGCAGACGGAATTATTGCCCACCCCTTTTGCAGGGGATTATCCAATGGTACGCTGCCATTCACATGTTTCCGGCACTATCTGGGACAAGATCTGTTATACATCGAACAGGACACACGTGCCTTTGCCATAACAGCCGGGAAGTCATATAATGGAGAACAACTCTCTTTTTTTCTGAATATGGCCCGAGACGGGCTGGAAATTGAACGCCTCCTTCAACGCGACCTTCTGACACGTTTTAAGATAGAACGACCTGCAAAAATGTCTCCGGTTTGCCGAAATTACACCTCTTTTCTACTGGATCAGGCTCTGAATGAACCTTTTGAAGCATCGGCGGCAGCTCTCCTGCCCTGCTTCTGGATTTACCACGAAACAGGCCTGCAAATCCGGGAAAGAGCCACCGAACCTAATCCCTATCTTTCCTGGATCCAAACCTATTCAGGTCAGGAATATTACAATTACGTCAGAAAATTTGTCGCGATCGCAGAGAGGCTCTTTCTCAAAACCTCTCTTCCACTACGCAAAAAAATGTTTGAAGCATACCGGCAAAGTGCCCGTTTCGAAGAAGCGCTTTTTTCGGAAGCCTGGCAGGCAAGAAAATCAAAAAATCATTAATAAAACAGAAAACCCAACTTCTGAAGAATTCTAATATATACATTTGCTTCGTTGAATTATCAGTTGCATTACAAAAACCATAAAATTCAAAACAATGAAGCAATTATTACTGACTCTGTTCCTGGCGACATCCCTGTTTGCCAGTTCACAATCAAAAGTTGAAACGGTTACGACCTGGCTTGAGGAGATCATCAATTTCGAAGATGCCAACTTCAATGACCACAACCCAATCCTGACCGTAAATTCTCTGGCAGCGGAACAGGCCGATGAAGTCGAACAACTGACAGAGAGCAATATCGCAGAAGTTTTTGAGAAAGCTATGGACTTCAGTCATTGTCTTATTACCGTCGACCAACACACAATCGTTCTCGTAAAAGACTGGGAAAACTGTTCGCAATCAGGTGCCTGGGAAGTGTGCATGCCTTTCGGGGAAGGATACATCCTAAGCGGGGAGATGGAAAAACATGAAGATCATATCAATAACATCATCGGAACTCCCGATGCCAGCAGAAGAACTGTTTTTCTTTTTGAATAAGGTTTTTCTTCAACTTAATGCTTTTTGCATATAAAGCACTTTCATATTCGGGGCTGCGGGGGAGTAGGCGATAGTAATGAACCGCCCTTGCGGGAAAACAACCACAGTTATTTCTGTAAAGAGGCAAGAGATGCTTCTTTACAGGAATAACTGTTTTTTTAGAATTGTTTAAGATCAGCACCCTCCAAAGCCTCATTTAATTCCGGTCTCCTCATTGAAATGTTAAGCAACAGGGCTCTCCTGTTCTCCAGCCCCGGCCTGACAGATCGGAACTTTCCTCCCGTTCCGAAAGCCCTGGCAAAACAAAACCAAACAAACTCCTCATGAAGCTTTAAACCGCAACTCATCCTGAGTTGTGATCTTTTCACAATAGTGACATTTCAATGCCACATTTTTCTTGTTTTTCACAATAAAATGGGTTGTGATCGCCTCATTATTGGTGATACATTGGGGATTGAAGCATTTAACAATTCCAACGATCCTGTCCGGGATGGTGACATCACTCTTTTCCACCACTTCAAAATCCCTGATCACATTTAAGCGGGCGTCTGGTGCCACCAAAGAAATTTTATTGATCTCATGATCTTCAAAAAAGACCTCAGATACTTTAATGATGGCTTTCTTACCCAGTTTCTTACTGTCCAGGTTGGCTCCGAAAGTAATCTGGGTGCTGGTCCGGTCAAGCCCGAGAATAGTAATCACTTTGAACAGGTTCTCGGTGGGGATATGGTCAATGACGGTCCCGTTCTCAATAGCGCTGACTTTTAATTCTTTATACTGTGCCATAATATTAAATACAAACAATTACTGGTTGGAAAAACATCATTTATACCCCATAACGGCTGCTATAAGAGCCATGCGGGTATAAACGCCATTACCGGCCTGGTTGAAATAATAAGCTTTGGGACTTTGATCGACATCTGTATGGATCTCATTGACACGCGGCAGGGGGTGTAAAACCCGCATATTGTCCCTGGTATCCTTAAGCATACTGTTTTTCAGAACGTATACATTTTTCACCCGCTCATATTCCATAGGATCTGAAAAACGTTCTTTCTGCACCCGTGTCATATAAATTATGTCGGCTTCATCGATGATATCAGTGAGCTCTCCGTGTTCATAATAACTGATCCCGAGTTCTTCAAGATAAAGTTTGTACTCCCTCGGCATTCGCAACTCCTCCGGCGAAACAAAATGAAAAGTTGGATTGAAATTAGAGAGGGCCATGAGTAGCGAATGGACCGTACGTCCATATTTCAGATCGCCCACCAGGAAAATATTGAGATCGTCGAGTTTCCCCTGGGTCTTCCGGATCGAATAAAGATCAAGCATGGTTTGCGTAGGATGCTGATTGGCCCCGTCTCCGGCGTTGATCACCGGAACCCTGGATTGTTCGGAGGCATAACGAGCACTGCCTTCAAGTGGGTGACGCATGACGATGAGATCGGCATAACGACTGACCATCTGCATGGTATCCTTCAGGCTTTCCCCTTTTGTGGCAGAGGAAGATGCTGAATCGGAGAAACCCACAACCCGGCCTCCCAGACGGTTGATGGCGGTTTCAAAACTCAACCGGGTACGGGTTGACGGTTCAAAAAAGAGACTGCCTACGACTTTTCCTTCAAGAAGAGGCTGATTGGGATCGGCCTCAAATTCGGAAGCAAGATCAAGGATATGAAGGATCTCTTCTCTTGTGAAATCATTGATGGAGACTAGACTCCGGTTTTTCATCTGAAGCATGGGATGCATTGAGTAATTGAGTTAAACACATTTTGTTTGACAAATATTCCGGCACAAAAAAAGACCCGGCTTATAAAAAACCAGGTCTCAAAAAGAAAATCATCGAAATAAAATGACATTGCTTGCCATTAAACAAGTCATTTCGGGATATGATCCCTTCCATTTTTTGTTTATTTCCGGGGTGTGCTGTTTTCTTCATATTGCATACAAACTTACTGATTTTTTTCAGAAATGTAAATACATCAACAGAAGTAATCATTCCCTTCAAATCAAACGATCCGCCTTCAGATATGCCGGAATGTCCGGGTAAAATCCCTATTTTTGTTCAAATTTATTCTGTCATGCAAGGAAAGTTATACCTGATTCCCAATCATCTGGGCGATACCCGGATCAATTTTACCATCCCTTCTGATGTAGCAGCCGTTACCAGTCATTTGCAGTACTTTATTGTGGAAAACCTGCGTACGGCCCGGCGTTATCTTAAGCTTCTGGACAAGAACATGAACATTGATGCCACCACCTTTTTTGTTCTCGGGAAACATACCACTCCCGATGAGTATATATCTTTTCTTGAGCCCATAGAAGAAGGACATGATGTGGGAATCATCTCGGAAGCCGGATGCCCGGGAGTCGCCGATCCTGGCGCTGAAATTGTTAAAATTGCCCACCGCCGTAAAATTAAGGTAGTTCCCTTTACCGGCCCTTCTTCCCTACTTCTGGCGCTCATGGCCTCAGGCCTGAATGGTCAAAACTTTGCATTCAACGGATACCTGCCCATCGATAAAAACGAACGTGCAAAAACCATTAAACAATTGGAGAGCAAAAGCATAAAGGAAGATCAAACACAAATTTTCATTGAGACACCCTACCGCAACATGGCCATGGTCAAAGAAATTTTGAAGCAATGTCAACCATCCACTCTGCTCTGCATTGCTTCTGACCTGACACTGCCCGATGAATTTGTTGAGACCCGCCCTGTATCTGATTGGAAAAACCCATTACCCGATCTGCACAAAAAACCTGCTATTTTTTTGATCCAGGGGTGAGCTATAGGATGTGAGACCTGAGCAAGATCATTGAGTAAGAGTTGGCTGCCATTAAGATTTAAGTCCAAAGTTCTTGCATCACAGATTGACATATAAAATTTTCAATAACACTCATATTGAAAAACATAGCCGCCTTTTTTTGTAACAATCCAATTGCATTAAATTAAAATTTATAATTTTTTAACTAATTCTCTATTGCTCAACTAAAAGTTTAGTTGCACTTTTGAACTAAACTTTTAGTTGATAAAGATGACAGAGCTAACGAAAGCAGAAGAACAAGTGATGCACCCGTTGTGGCAATTGGGCAATGCCACAGTGAAGCAAATCATCGAACAACTGCCGGAGCCTTCACCGGCCTACAATACGGTTTCTACCATCGTGCGCATATTGGAAAAAAAAGGTTTTGTAGACCATATTTCCGAGGGCAAAGGACATGTTTACTTTCCCTTGATCTCGAAGCAGGAATATACCAGAAAGTTTATGAAACGTTTTATGAAAAATTACTTCGAAGATTCATTTAAAAATCTTGTCTCTTTCTTCGCAAAAAATGACAGGATGGATCTTGAAGAATTTGATGATCTGGTCGCTGAAGTGAGAAGAGAATTGGAAAAAAATAAAAACAAAGAGCAATGACTCAGTATGTAAACTGGCTCTATGAGTCGTCGGTATTAATCCTTGGAATCAGCTTGATTTATCAGTTTTTTCTTAAAAACAGAACCGACTTTGGATTCCACCGGGTTTTTCTGTTAAGTGGAGTGATTATAGCCCTTGTTTTTCCATTAATCTCCTTTCCGTCTTCGGGTTCAGCAAATGAAAATGGTGATTTTGCTGCTCTACTTAGCACCGTTACCGTTGTACCGGGGGAAACAAAATCGTATTTTTTGACTCCTGCCCTTCAATGGAAAAGCCTTCACCTGGTTTATATAATCGGTGTGACAATATTGTTTATCAGGATGGTTCATGGACTCATCAAACTGGGTTTGCTGTCACGCGAGGCTGAATTTACCAGCTTTGGTTCCTATAAAGTGGCATTTTTACCGGGTCATTTTAGTCCGTTCTCCTTTTTCAACTTGATTTTTATAAGCAAGAACGTCCATACGGACGAAGAGACCACACAAATCATTGCCCATGAGGTCTCTCATGCCGGATTATGGCATTCTGTGGACGTGATTCTGCTTGAGTTGCTCCTCATTTTTCAATGGTTCAATCCCTTTGCCTGGCTTATGCGCCGGTGGTTAAAACAATTGCATGAATTTCAGGCCGACCGCAAAGTCCTGCAAGGTGGTACATCATTGGTCAACTACAAAAAGTTGTTGCTGTACCAGTGCACAGGCGCGCGAGTGGAGCTGGCCAACAGCTTTCATCGATCATTCATTAAAAAACGATTTATTATGATGACAAAAAACAATCCCCATACACATCGAAATTCTATTCTCGCAATCATGGTTTATGTCCTGTTTATCGGCGGCTTTATGGCCTGCAATCAAACTGAAGATGAACAGAATTTAGGAGTTAAAGAAGCTCCAATAACCGAAGAAAACCAGACCCCGGAAGATGAAGAACCATCCGGCGAAGTTTTCTTTGTTGTTGAGGATATGCCGGAATTCCCCGGTGGTGAAAACGCCCTTCGTAATTACCTTGGCAATGAAACAAACTATCCGGAAGAGGCCATCGAAAACAACCTGGAAGGCAGAGCCTATGTCAAATTTGTCCTAACAAAAGAAGGCGAAATCTCCCAGACCAAAATTGCAAAAAGTTCCGGACATGAAATGCTGGACAAAGAAGCCTTAAAGGTGGTCGAGGGGATGCCCGACTGGAAGCCGGGGCGACAAAGAGGGGAAAAAGTAAATGTTTCCTTTACCGTACCTATCAACTTTGAACTTTCTGATTCTGAAGCTTCTGGTGATGAAGAATAAATGATTATTAATCAACAAAATGATCCCGGGGCTTCTTATTCAATAAATTCCCGGGATCTCTTTCTATGATCATTTTTTGCAAACCTAAACCTTTTTATTATGAACCCTTCCATTTTATTTTTTATTACTTCCTATTTCTTTCAACATCCTTCCAAAACGCCGGTATTCCTCTTCAAAATTGGGAGTTAGTATGCCTTCTCCTAACGCAGATTCAATTTCCTCAAAAGTCCAGGTTTTTCCTCCATCCAACTCCTCAGGATCAGGTGTTAAGGGACCTTCATGCCACATAGCGAAGACCAATACCTGTTCTCTCTCCAATGCGCTTCGCCATAAATATCGTCCAACAGAAACAGCATTCCCGGGATCAACACCAATTTCCTCAAGAGCTTCCCGTTTCAAAGCTGTTTGTACATCCTCTCCCCTGGCAATATGGCCTCCTACAGCGGTATCCCACATGCCGGGTTGAACATCTTTGTGCAAAGGACGCTTTTGCAACCAAAGACCGTCCGGTCCTACCACCTGCAGGTGAACCACCGGATGTAACCAACGCGTTTTTCCATCATGAAACAGACTCCGCGGGGCATGCCCCTGTACCTTTCCTTCTTCATCTACGATCGGCAACCACTCCTCTTTCGACCACTTCTTCTTTCGCTGATGATTGATGATCCACGATATTCCAAACATCAGAACCACAAGAACATAAAACCCGGGCCCACTAATGGCCGCCCACCAGGCATGTGGCATCCACAAAGCTGCAGCCAGGGTCAGCAAAACATGCATTCCCAATAATCCGAAAAATATTTTCAGCATCTGCTGCATCACCCACGATTCAAAAGGACCGGCAATTACTCCTTTAAAATAACGCCGGGTCATGAGCAATACCAGGTTATGATCAGAAAAAGCGGAATACCCGATCAGAAGTAAAAGAGCTGATTCAACAAATACAGGTTTTAATTTGAACAGCAGGGCATTGTCGAAGAGTATGGCCAGACCGCCAAGAACGATTAAAAATCCGATGTCTCCAAGAACAAATTTATCGATCCGTTTTTCGCGAAACCAGAACCACATCAACTGAACCACACCCAATACCAGCGCGGCTGTAAGACCGGCGGTGGTGCCCCACACCAGTTCCACTACGACAAAAAGCAACAAAGGCAACATACCCGGTAACAATTTACCGGCCAGCGACATTCTCTTAATGGCAGAAAATTTCAAAACTTCAATAATATTTTTAGGTCAAACATAAACAATAGTCCGTTAAACTTTTGCAAAAACTTGATTCTTAGTTGTCTAAAAAAGGTGCATTGTTCCTGCTAAGATGCATATTTTTAATGCTATACGATTGATCTTAAATCTTATATCTAAAAATCTAACGGTCTATTGACATAAAAACACAGAACAACAAACCTCTTGGTCAAGAGATTGCTGTCCTGTGTTAAGATCATTATACAGCAAAGAAATACTATTTCAAAAGTTGATTCAGATATTCGGTTACATTCCTCTCAATTCGCCCGGCCACATCTTCAGCTTTGGCCTTCTGGAAGGTTTCGCCGGTAATTTTCTCAAACAACTCAATATACCGTTCAGAAACCTCTTTGATGTAATCCTCAGTCATCTCGGGGATTTGCTGGCCTTCTTCTCCCTGATATCCTCTCTCTATCAACCACTGGCGTACAAATTCCTTGGAAAGCTGACGCTGAGGCTGACCTTTCCGGAGGCGTTCCTCGTATCCGTCGGCATAAAAATACCGGGATGAATCGGGTGTATGAATTTCATCGATGAGATAGATCTGACCGTCTTTCTTTCCGAATTCATATTTGGTATCCACCAGTATCAGCCCTTTGTCGGCAGCCATCTCAGTTCCGCGCTGGAAAAGCGCCATGGTATATTTTTCAAGCTGCGCATACTCTTCTTCAGAAACCAGCCCCTGACGCAATATCTCATCGCGGGAGATGTCTTCATCATGACCGACCACGGCTTTGGTGGTTGGCGTTATGAGGGGTTGTTCAAATTTCTGGTTCTCGACCATGCCTTCGGGTAAAGGATTGCCGCAAAGCTCACGTTTGCCAGCTTTGTACTCACGCCAGGCATGCCCCGTAAGATAGCCACGGATGACCATTTCCACTTTATAGGGTTCACAATGATGGCCTACCGTCACCATGGGGTCAGGCATGGCGATCTTCCAGTTGGGGACAATATCGGCAGTGGCGTCCAGAAATTTGGCAGCGATCTGATTCAGGACCTGCCCCTTGAAAGGAATGCCTTTCGGCAGAACCACGTCAAAAGCCGATATCCGGTCGGTTACGAGCATGACCAGATATTGATCATCAATGTTGTAAACATCACGAACTTTCCCTTTGTAAACATCCTTCTGCCGGGGAAATTTAAAATTTGATTCTACAATAGCGTTTTGCATAACTTCTTTAAATTGAAAATATAACGAATCATTCTTTTTCGTAAGCTTCCACAATGTCCTGTACCAGGCGATGACGCACAATGTCTTTCACCGAAAATTTGATGCGTTCGATGCCTTCAATCCCTTTCAGAATACGCATGGCCTGAACCAGTCCGGAAGTAGTCATGGGATTCGGAAGATCGATCTGGGTAATGTCTCCTGTCACGACAAATTTGGCATTGGTTCCCATTCTGGTAAGGAACATTTTGAGCTGATTTGTGGTCGTATTTTGAGCCTCGTCCAGAATGACAAAGGCATTGTTAAGTGTGCGGCCTCGCATATAGGCAAGCGGGGCGATCTGTATGGTTCCGTTCTCCAGATATTCCCTGAGTTTAACGGCCGGGATCATATCCTGCAAGGCATCATAGAGCGGCTGCAGATATGGATCGATCTTTTCTTTCATATCTCCCGGCAGAAAACCAAGCTTTTCTCCGGCTTCAACCGCCGGCCGGCTGAGTATAATCCGCCGCACCACTCTGTGTTTAAGCGCCCTCACGGCCAAAGCGATGGCAGTATAGGTTTTCCCTGAACCAGCGGGGCCAACAGCAAACATCAGATCATTGGTTTCATAAGCTTTTACAAGTTTACGCTGATTCTCGGTCCTTGCTTTGATAGGCTTTCCGCTGACGCCAAACAGGATGGTATCTTCTTCACTGTCGGTCTGCGCAACCGACTCCCCCTTCATAATATTATTGATGGAATCTTCTTTCAGAACATTGTAACGTTCATAATGTTCGAGTAATTGGTTGACCTTATCTTCGAAATCAGCCACTTCCCCGGCATCTCCCATGGCCTTCAGCCAATTTCCCCGGGCCACAATCCGTAATTTGGGAAAACTGGCTTTGATCATGTCCAGCTTGGTGTTCTGAACACCCATAAACTCCACCAAATCAACAGATTCAAGATAAATAAGTTTTTCTATCATACAGGTTGTAACATCTCCTTTTTTTATTTTGCAAAATAACAACATTTTGGGGAAAAGTGAACAGAATAAAGGATAAGAATCCTCTATTTGAAAACAATAGATCGTTAGATTATTAGATGTAAGATGCCTGCCTGGCGGTTTATGAAAAATTAGACTTGTTGTACAAACCAAAGTTTGTTTTATATAGCAGGATTTTAATAAGTAAACGGCGGACAGGTAAAAAAATTCGTACTACATTGATATACTGTGATTTAACCTGAGCAACATCGGAATTTTAAACAATTGAATTACAAGGCATTACAAAAGTTGAACCGACAAAAAAGCAGAATTTGAAAAATTCTGAAATGTTATCTTTTTTTTCAAAAAAACTGAAAATGAATAACCTGGAAAATCTCTCCGGACAATATTGATGGCATCGACAATAGCTGTAAACAAATTACTTCGGTTATGTCATAAGCCCCTTTTTAAGGGGAATTGTCCTTATACCCCATTTTCTTGAGGCAGAAGCATGGAACACGCCAGTTGTGAAAAGAGCCTTTTGATATTCCCGGTTCCTGTTTTCGCCCACTTTATATAAAAAAGGTAGAGACGCCATAAATTGCGCCTCTACCTTTTGTCGGGGTACCAGGATTCGAACCTGGGACCTCGTCGTCCCGAACGACGCGCGCTACCGGACTGCGCTACACCCCGTTTTTATTCAGAGCACAAAAATATATTTTTTTTTGGAAATGGCTTTACATTCATTGAATAATTTAAGATACTTGCCGCACACAAGATCTCTAATCCCATGAGTAAATTTGTTAATTACAGAAACCTTTTTCAGACATTGTTCCCGGGCGGTTAAAGACTGACCGATTGTTTCTTTCGGCTGATCCTGCTGCCATCGGCACTTTGGGGTCTTTTGTTGTACACTGGTTTATATCTTTGCATAGGGAATCATGTGCCTGTTATTGTCCGAACTATTCAATGTCCTCCTTCTCCAACTCTGTGGTTCTGTCAATTATTACGCTTATGGAGGCATCGCCAGTAACATTCACCACCGTGCGCAACATATCCAGAATCCTGTCAACAGGAAGAATAATTCCAATCCATGCAGGATTCAGCCCCACCGATGAGAGTACCACCATAAGCATTACGATGCCGGCGCTCGGGATGGCTGCAGAACCGATGCTGGCCAACGTTGCTGTAAACACCACAGTCAATTGCTGTCCCAGGGAAAGATCCACCATATGCATCTGGGCCAGAAAAACCACTGCCACGGCCTGATACAAACTTGTACCGTCCATGTTTACCGTAGCTCCAATGGGAAGAACAAAACTTGACATGCGTTTGTCCACCTTAAGGTTGTCTTCCACGCACTCGAGTGTAACGGGCAACGTGGCCGCACTGCTGCTTGTGGTAAATGCCAGCATCTGGGCGGGACTGATGCCCCGGAGAAAGTCGCGGTACGAAAGCCCCCTGACAAAGAGGCCCATCACTCCAGGGTAAATCCCAAATCCCATAATTACCAGTCCGAGAACCACCACCAGGGCATACCACGTCAGACCTTTAAACAATTCCAGCACATGCGAAGGATTATCTCCTGCCATTTGGCTGACCATCCCGGCCATGAGAGCAAAAACAAAAAACGGAGCAGCCTTCATGATCAACTCTACCATTTTCAGAAATACTTCAGCAACAGAATTGGTGAATTTCATTAAAGGAGCCGACTTCTCTTTTGGCAGGAACAAGACTGCTATCCCGAAAAAAATGCCAAAGAAAATGACCTGGAGCATATTACGGTTATCACTCAGACTCACAAAAATATTGGCGGGCACCATCTCTTCAAGGAAAACAAGAGGTCCTTCATCTTCGGCTTTTCTTGCCGTTTCAAGTCGTTCACGCACATCTTCGGTTTCTTCAAAACCGCGACGGGAGGCCACTTCGTCCAACATACCGGAGTAGGCTGAATCCCGGGAATACCATTGTCCGTCTTTGGGCGTCAGCCCCTCCTCCTGAAGGAATAGTTCATAACTTAACCGGTTTTCCAGGCGGACTTCCTCATCGATGGTTTTTCCCGGAGCAAAAAGATTGACCAGTATCAGTCCGATGGATATGGCCAAAAAAGTGGACATCAGATAGAATAGGATGGTTTTGCCCCCTAACCGGCCCAAATCGCGCGGATGGCCAAGACTAACAATTCCCCCGATAATGGAAAATAAGACCAGCGGTACAGCGATCAATTTCAAGAGGTCGATGAACATTCGTCCCCAGGGAGCTATCCATTGGTCCGTAAACTCGCTCCATCCGAGCCAACTGCCTGCCACGGCCCAAAGGATGCCAAGTGCAAGTCCGATAATAATTTTCCAGTGAAGAGGGAGTTGTTTCATATTGCAAATATGCTTGTTGCTGGGTGCTTGTTGCTTGTTGCTGGGTGCTGGGTGCTGGTTGCTTGTTGCTGGGTGCTGGTTGCTTGTTGATCGTCATTCTAAGCCTGCGAAGAATCTGTGGCTGGTTAATGAGTTTCGTATTCCGGGGTGCTGGGTAATTGGTTAATTGGTTAATTGGGTAATTTGGCTGGTTGCTTGTTGCTTGTTGCTGGTTGCTTGTTGCTTGTTGCTGGTTGCTGGTTGCTGGTTGCTGGGTGCTGGTTGCTGGTTTTCGCGGGGTGCACGTTGAGACGCACAGCCTGCCCCGATCCTTCGGGGGCCGTGCGTCTGTACTTGTCCCCACCAAATCCATCTCCTGAATCATTGTTGCTGGTTACCGGGAATTTATTACTCCCTGTATCCCATCTAAAAAAATACAATCAAAACTATTAATCAAGTATTTTAATTTTTTCTTTCTCCAAAATTATGAACGAATGCTCTTCAAGGAGCTGTACGATCTTATTGCTGTTAGCTCGAAAATATTGCTTCAATTCTGCAAGTTTCATTAGTATATAATTTACTTAAGTTATTGGCCTAATGGAACTCGCATGATTGGAGTTTATACATGTTCTCTTGTGACAAACCTTGTCATGCTCGTTTCATATTTCCCAAACGAACTAAAACCAATTTATATGGTTTGTGACTTGCTAAATATGAATAATAAAAATCTGAATCCTTTGTGATTACAGCCCGCTGTTCCTGAATTGAAATCTCATTGATAAGAGAATCTTTGGTGAGATTTCCGTTTTCCATATTACGGGTATGCTTACAATCGCATCCGTCAAA
>JAWOCV010000230.1:0-4183 GCA_046483585.1 Marinilabilia sp. | reverse complement strand
AAAACAACTGATTTTATCTGTATATCAATATTCCATAGCATTTTATCAATAAAAACCATGGATTTAAAGAAAGAGGCTTTACAAATGTTTTTTGAAATCGTAATTTGGATGAAATTATCCGAAATAAAATATTGAAATCTTACATCGTACAATAGATTGTTAGATTTTTAGATGTAAGATGTAAGTAACCTAGCCGCGGGGAAGCTGGAAGCTCTTAGCTGTTAGCTGTTAGCTGTTAGCTCAGTCGCAGAGTTAGTAGTAGCTGGAAGCTGAAAGCTGAAAGCTGAAAGCTCAAAGCTCGAAGCTGAAAGCTCAAAGCTGGAGAGAAAGGTTGCTCTCTTTTGCGACATAACCAAAGAACTAACAAAAATGTATATGATTGAATTTCGGTTGTTTACATATTTTGTTAGATAAAAGATGATTCGTATTGACGTGATATAAAGCGTTTTATCAAACACAAGACTTTGATTAAAACCAATTGATTTTCAGCTTATTGAAAATGTTTATCGGACTATTGACCTCAAAAAACGACATATAATTGTTTCACTATAAATAAAAATGCCATGAAAAATCAAAGCTTTAGCCTCATTTTGCTGGCTCTCTCATTCATTTTTGCTGTTTCCTTTTCCGCATGTGAGGATGAGAATGACACAAACGACAACGATGATGACTTCACAGAATGGGAACCCTATGATCTGAAAGCCAACACGGCTTATGATTATGATTTCGAATTCACTGAAGGCGATGAAGAAACCTCAGGTGGAAGTGTCAGCATAGCGATCGGTGATCCAGAGGTGGAAGTATCCTGGAATGTAGGTGACCAAACATATGAAAACACTTACGACTCGGGGGACAACATCGAAGACAATTTCATCGGTGCCATCAGTCAAACACCTTTGGCCGGCTTCCTTTACCAACCCCTTTGGTTTGGTGCCTTTTCAGGCCAGGAAATCAAAACCGGAGCATCATGGAGCTATTCGGCCCAGGATAGTTCTATTGAATTTGAAGTCACCGGTACAGACACTTATGCCGGAGAAGAGGGATATGTTGTAATGGCTGTTTTCGAAGACGAATCGGGTGCTACCGCCACGTGGGAAACCTGTGTCAGTTCTGATGTTCCACTTCCCCTCATGACGTCCGTCACCGATGAGGATGATGACCACTATTTCATTGAATTGACGAATTATGAAGAATGATAACACCGTTGTTGGCTAACCCACCCCATCCTTTTTCCGGAATGGAATGACCTGCCATCAAACAAGTCTTTCTCCCGGCCCTTACAATTCTAAGGTCCATCAAATTCACGCCTGCCCGGAGAGCTGATTCCTGCCCATCCCTTCAAAGGGAAAATAGGAATCTGGCATATATTTTCCGCAATAATCCGGCCATCCATGAACGCGATGGACCTTTTGTACATGGACACTTAAAAACATCAATGAGTGCGGTATAAAAAGGTATATTTTTGTCAAAATCGAGGCGTTTTAAATTTTTGTACCGGAGTTAACTGATTGTTAATGAGGATGCAAAAATTTCAAACAACGAAGATTTTGGCAATAAAGATGCTTTTTAGACCGGGCTCATCAATTGTATGGATCTTTTCAGAGCAGACTCACTAATAACAATAACGGCTCAGCTCAAAAATTAACGAAGAAAAACCGGAAAATGTTAAATTTTCAAGAAATATTCCGGAATACTTGCCATTTTCTACAAAAAAGCCATACCTTGCACCCATTAATTATTTTAAAATCACATTATGAGTAAAGGAACAGTTAAGTTTTTTAATGAATCAAAAGGATTTGGATTTATTAAAGAGGAAGAAACACAAAAAGAGTATTTTGTACATTCATCTGGTTTGATCGACAACATCAAAGAAGATGATGAAGTCGTTTTTGACCTGAAAGAAGGCCGTAAGGGATTAAATGCTGTGGATGTGAAACTGGCTTAGTAAATAGCCGGAAAAAATATTAAAGAGGCTGTCCTTACGGGTAGCCTCTTTTTTTTGTTCGTTCCTTGGGCAAAAGTCCGTAAAACTTTTGCAATAACTTGTATTTCAATTGTTTGAATTTTCGACGTTTCTCAGATTAAATCACAGTATATCAGTATTTTACGAATTTTTTTACCTGGCTGCCGTTTGCTTATTACAAACCTGCTATATAAAACAAACTTTGGTTTGTACAACAAGTCTAATTTTTCATAAACCGCCAGGCAGGCATCTTACATCTAATAATCTAAAGATTTATTGTTGGGGGATTATTTCGCAAAAAGAGAACACTCTTTCCTTCCGGCTTTGAGCTTCAAGCTTTCAGCTACTACTTGTTTCTCTTAGATGTAGAAAACGACCGGTCCATTCTTATGTATTTCCTCCATTTCCTTTACCTGCCCTATTGATCTTTTCCACCACATCGTTGTATATTTCCTGTGCGGCATCTATTTCTATTCCAGCCTGAGCAGCAGATTCACCGACATTCGGTTCCCGGCCTTCATTCAAATCCTCAATGACAAGAGACAAAAAATGATTCGTCCGCTCCAGTAATTCAGATTCTTCTTCTTCATCCTCATCCACATCACCGGCAAACAACTCTTCATAGGGATTCAGCTCGATAGTTCTGCCCAGGATTTTTCCGGCGGTCGTCATCATAGCCATGGTCAATCTTATGTCAGCCTCTTTGGAAAAGTCAAAGCCAGTGCGATTCAGACTATCAACCAAAGTCTCAAAACCGCTGTCGGTCATTGAATAAAGTAAAATCATACCCTGGTCTTCATCATAATAAGCGGCCGAAAAAGGGAAGCCCTCTTCCGCCTCTCCGGGTAAAAGTCTGAAAACACCATCACTTTCTACTACTTCGAACGTCTCTTTCAGCTGATAAGGATCAAAGGAACCCGTCTCATATTCAGCAACCAGGTTCAATATCGCATCATCACCATTAAAAGTCAGTGGATATGTAGCGCCGGTCATCAACATCATGTAAGGAACCGGATCGGTTTCCATGTCTTCATAAATCTCTTCATCGGTTTCAAAGTTTTTTCCGGGACGCAGTTCTGTCGCAAAAAAGAACACGTCATCAGGGGTAAATCCTTCATAGCCAATGATCGGTCCGTAGGTTTCCCAGCAATGTCCGTTGAAAGCGATCAGGTTTAACCATAGAATGGGACTGCGCTCTTTTAAAGTTGTGGCCATGCCGGGAGAATACAATAAGTAATTCTGATCTGAAAAAACATCCCACATCTCAAAAAAATCGTCGGCGGGTTGGTTTTGAATAATGGCAAAACTAAACCTCCATGGATTGGCAAGTTGTTTCTCAAGATAGGTTCTTTCTTCTGCCGGCAGCTCTTTCAGGTCCCTGTGATTCAGATATTTCTTCAGAAGACCGTTTTTTCGGAATATCCGATGTGCCATGTACTGGGCCCTGAGCATATTAACATACTCCTCAGGTATCTCTTTTGCTACCTCTGCAAATGCTTTAAGCCGCCTGTCCATATCACGGGCAGTACGGTCCTGGAAATCGGAATATTCCAGCAAAAAGTTATCTACAACAGTGCCTGCTAAACGCCTGTTCTCTTTACAAACATCTGTCAGATTTTGAAAGTCTTCCATAAAACTATTTTTTGAAAACAACTAGCCTGATTAATTGACTTCGTTGAACTTCGTTTCATTAATTTTCGTCATGAGATGCTCAACTAATGGCTCTGTTTACACAAAAGTAACCGAATATTTCAAAAAAGTAAAACAAGCAGATACAGATTGCCTGGCAAAAATTTCAATTTCCGCTGCTTCTTCTTCGTCACTCCAAAAAATGGGGGTACTTCCACCACCAACGGAGAGCACCCCCTACAGCCTAACCTGTTTCAATTTTCATTACAACCCTACCGTGGATTCTTCATCCGTATAAAATTTGTTTATTAAGGTCGGATGGAACCTGCCTGACGTTTTATGAATATGGAACCATCAATTTTAGCGTTTTTACATCTAAAAACCAGAAATTTTCTGTTTCATAACCCGCCAGGCAGGCCTGTCTGTCGTTTTATGTATATGGATCCATCAATTTTAATGTTTTAACATCAAAAATCCAGAATGTTTCTTTTTCATAACCCGCCAGGCAGGCCTGTCTGCCGTTTTATGTATATGGATCCATCAATTTTAATGTTTTAACATCAAAAATCCAGAATGTTTCTTTTTTATAAC
>JAWOCV010000113.1:0-17282 GCA_046483585.1 Marinilabilia sp. | reverse complement strand
TTCAATGAGTGCCGGGGCCATGATGGCTGCTGCCGAGGCATCTCTTGGTGTATTGGGAATTTCCGGGGCCTGGAAATCCCAATAAGGGATTTTGTCCTGAGGCATATTGGGATGGTCGATCAGCATGTCAGCAATATTGATGGCTTTGGAGAGATATCTCTCATGGCCTGTTTCGCGGTACATCATGGTATATCCATAAAGTCCCCAGGACTGCCCCCGGGCCCAGATGGAAGAATCCGCTGCCCCTTGATGAGTGCCTTTGAAATGGGGCTTCCCGGTTATGGTATCGTAAGAAACCACATGATAGCTGCTGTGATCATCACGGAAATGGTGCTTTAAAGTTTTATCGGCGTGGGAAACCGCAATGTTTCGAAAGGTAGAATCACCTGTATACTGGTAAGCCCACATTAACAATTCGAGGTTCATCATGTTGTCGATAATGACGGGATATTGCCATATGTCTGCATTAAAGTCCCATGACCTGATCAGCCCTACATCTGGATTATAACGTGTCGATAAAGATTCGCTTCCCTTGACAAGGACATCTTCATTGCTTTCATCTCCAGTTATCCTCAATCCATTGCCAAAACTGCAATACAGCATAAATCCCACATCATGATTGTTTGTGGTGTGTTTTTCTCTTTCGATTCTTGATGTGTATTCTTCAGCATATTTCTTCAGCTGTTCATCTTCTGTATATTCATAGAGATACCAAAGGGTTCCCGGGAAAAAACCGCTGGTCCACCATCTTGAATCTGATGTCATGAGTTCTCCGGATTCTTTATCAATGGTGCGGGGTAATAAGCTGTCTTTTTCCATGAGTTGTTCGGCCATGGCTCTGGCTTGTTGGTCAGCGACATCCATGCTTTGCTTTATCACTTTATCCATGGGGATATCGGAGCCTTTTTTTTCCTGTTGACATGCTATAGCTGAAGCAAAGATTATCAGAAGAATTGGGAAAAGTATATTTTTCATTTTTGGAAGCTTAAGAAATGGTTTATTATGTTTTTATTGTATTAAGACCGCGGGTTCTTTATGTTCTTGGGGATTAAAGGGGTTAAAATAATATAAGCCTGCTTTTTTATAGATATCCAGATGGGGTTTAAGTCGTTTTAGAAATTCATCGAAGTCTCTATCTGATTCTGATGACCAGGCGGTTTCTGCCAAAGCTGTTATGCGGGGAAATAACATGAATTCAAGCCTTTGCTCATTGATGAGGGTTTCGGACCATAGATTGGCCTGAAATCCCAGGATGAGGTTTTCATCTTCCTCTTTTATCGGCAGCTGGGCTATGGAAAAATCAAATACATCCTTCAGGGTGTTGTACCGACCGCCCCATTTTCGTCCATATTGGTCATTTTCCTGCTGTACAAAATCAAAATACAGTGGTAACCTGGGGCATATTACTGTTTTATGATTGTTGGCCAGACTTTTCTCTAACTGGTCGGGTTGATCATGTCTCCACCAGAAAATAATGCTGCTATCTACAGGAATCCCGGAGTTTGCCATTTCATCCCAGGCCAGGATCTGATTGTTCAGGCTCATTAGGGAATCCGACATTCTCTTCATAAAGTAGTCCTCTACTTCTTTGAGGTTTTTCAGCTTTTTGTTCTCCATGAGCTTCTTTACTTTTGAATCTGATGCCCATTTTTGATTCCCGTAATTGACTTCGTCACCTCCCAGGTGGATCATTTGTGAAGGAAAAAGTGTGCTCACCTCTTTAAGAATATTTGTCAGATATTGATAAGTGCCTTCTTTGCCAGGATGAAAAGTCCATTCGGGTCGGTCTTCTGAGCCTCCTCCGCTGTATTCGGGATATGCCCGGTTTGCTGCCGTTGCATGACCCGGCATGTCTATTTCCGGAATGATTTCAATTTTCCTCTCCCGGGCGTAGGTCACAATGTCTTTGATGTCTTCCTGTGAATAAAAACTGGGTTTTGTATATGGGTTGGTATAATCACCGATTCCCCCAATGAGTCCCAGTTTGGGGTATTGTTGAATTTCAATGCGCCATCCGGGTTCATCTGTCAAATGCCAATGAAATTTGTTGAGCTTGTAATAAGCCATCCAGTCCAATAAGGATTTAACTTTTTCTTTTCCGAAAAAGTGGCGTGATTCATCCAGCATTAATCCCCGCCATTGATAATCCGGACGGTCTTTAATGTGGATACAGGGCAGGCGAATTCCTTTTTCTGTTTTTTCAGCATTGTTGATCATCTGAAGAAGGGAAACCGCTCCATAAAAGGCCCCTTCTCGTGAATGGGCATTGATCAGAATCCGGTCTTTCGATATTTTGAGTTGATACAGATGTTCTGAGGACCTGGAGGATTTTATGAACTGAATTTTTGCCTCCTCTTTATTATGATGATTTACGGAGGGCGTTTTTTTGAATCTGAGCAGCTCCTTTTGGAAGAAATAGCGTTCCTCTTCAAATGAATTGCTTGAAAAGAGTTTGATGTCCTTGTCTAAAAGGAAACTTCCTTCCTGGGATTTAACCTCTGAGGGTTGGGGAATGATGCTTATTTCGCTCTGCGCATTTGCCCAAAAGGTTGTTCCCAGCATTAACAAGATGAGGTATGCCGTTTTTTTCATTGCCGTATGTTTTATATAAACCTACTATTCGCTTATGGTCTGATTAACCCAATAATGAAAAGAGAGATTGTATTTTGTTAGTGATGTGTTAATGGCGTTGATGTAATCTGTACATCGGGGTTCAATGGCCACCAGTTCTTCCAAAACATAGATCGATGATGAAGGACTGTAAGGTTGGTTGTAGTCCGATCTTTGCTTGTCTGGTTCATAGTGGGTATCGACAAATTCAAGGTGTTTATTGTTTTCCGGATCGACCAGGTAAGGTTCCCAGAAGTCTACTGCCTTTTTGACCCGTGAAAAATCAGTATGATAATATAAATTGGTGTTTTTATATAGCCTTATTGATTTGAAAATTTTAGCGTAAAAAAGCAAGTTGTAGGCATGATACGCAAAAGCATCCCGGTCTTCGAAGTCATGACCGGATCCGTCTTCATAAATATTTTGGGGAATAAAATCTTTGAGTTGACTTATGGTATGATTGTAAAGACCTTCGCTTTCGGTAATTAAAGAAGCATATGTGAGTAGGTTCAGGCGAATGGTGTTCCAGTTATTGATGGCCAGTTTGCCCGATAGGTTTAACTCATCCTTATAGTAGTAGGCTTGATTGAGGAGCCATTTGTCAATTCTTGTTTTTTCATCTTCAGTTAAAGCATCCCGTACAATGGAATATGCTTCCAGGAGTGGCAGAATAGCTGTTTCCCGGGGGGTGTGATCGGAAAAGGCATAGTTGTCCGAAAATTCCGATAAAAAATCTACGGTTTTTTGGAGATATTTTTGTTTCTGGGTGGAGTCTTCTTCAAAGATCCATTGAATGGCTAGTGTTAAAGTGGTTTCAGTGTGTTCTTTTACAGTACTTTCGTTGTCGGGGTTGATGTGTGTAAAAGGTAATGGATTTTTAGACAGCGCATCCTTTGCTTTTGTTGTAATAAAGTTATTGAAAGCAGATGCTGCTGTGTTGGTCTCATCGATTTCCTCCCGGATCGTAGCCACGGTTAATGAGTCAATATGCAAGTTGGGGTAGGAGGGGTTTAGGCCTCTTTCAGCTTTTTCTTTTTCTTCTTCTTCATTGACAGCAATTTCTTCATTTTCTTCGCAACCTGTCAAAATAAAGAGGAATAGTCCAAGGATCAAAAAATAGGGAAAAAACTTCATGGATGTTGCTTTTAGAAAACTATCCCGGGAATGATGTCATCCCCGGGACAGTTTGGTTTGCTAAGTTTTTGGCTTATTCCCATCCCGGATTTTGTTCAAGATCGGGATTTCTTTCAATTTCCGTTCTTGGAATGGGCCATGTGTAGAGGTAGTCACCTCGCCATGAAAACTCATATGTTAGAGTTCCCCATACTTCTTTTTGTCCGCTTCGCGGGCCAAATTTCTTTTCTTCCAAGGTTTCCCATCGCATTTCGTCAAAGAGGTTGATGCCTTCTAGGGGAAGTTCCCAGCGACGCTCATCCCGGATGCGTTCCCGAAGGTTGTCCTGACCACTTACGTAGGTGGGTGAGTTGGCATCACCTGTTTGCAGGGGTGCAACCCCGGCACGATCTCTTACCTGATTGACAATATCGACAGCTTCCTCATCAAAACCCTGTTCATTAATAGCCTCAGCTAGCATCAGAAGCACATCGGCATAACGGATAAGAGGTTGGTCAATTGGCCCATATTCTCTGTCTTCAATGCTGGTTCCTTCATAAACCCATTTTCTCCAGTAGTAATAGAACTTGCTGTTTGTATCTGTGCGCAAATCAAATGGTTCTTCTCGATCGTATCCTACGTAAGGATAACGCAGGGTATAAGTGAATTCATCACTTCCGGCTGCACCATGGAAAGTGGAATAGGGGGTGATCACATTATCCTTGAGTCGAGGATCCCGGTCGTCATAAACGTCTTTAATCCTGTCTTCATTGCCGTCGGGCAGATAGTATGACATCGCCACACCTTCGTCTTCCAATTCATCTTGTTCCGTCTGGGAAAGATCGTCCCTTAAAAAGAATACTTTACGTTCCGTTGGACTCATTGAAGAATAGTCAGGCAGATGATCGTCCCATTTAAATTCTGAACCATCAGCATTTTGATAAGTATTTACAAAATCAGCATTCGGGAGATGGTTGTTCCAGTTTGCCCCGTATGAGCCCCGGACGCCAACATGTTTTTGGGTTCGGGTGCCTAATCCCGCCTCAGCAATGTTTTGAACTGAGAAAATCATTTCAGGATGATCTTCATTGGCTTCCGTAAACAATTCTTTGTAATCCCCCTGGAACAGGGTAGGTCCCAAATCTCCAACTTCTCTCAGATCTTCTTCTGCTTTTTCGTAATCTTCCATGTAAAGATAAGCTTTTCCGCGTAAAGCATAGGCGGCAGCTTTAGTGGCATGTCCCATGTTGGCATCGCCGCTGGAATACATGTCTGGTAAATTGGGTTCATTGATGCAGTCGGTAAGATCATCTATAATGACATCCCAAACAGCCTGCTCTGTATCTCTGGGGCGATCAACTTCTTCTGCCGGCACTGGTTCCAGGTAAATCGGAACACCTTTGTAAACTTTGTTGAGTCCAAAGTAAAAATAAGCCCTGAGGAATTTCATTTCTGCCATAAGTCTGGCTGTTTTCTCTTCAGAAACCGGGACCCCGGCTGAAAGATTTTCTATGGCATCATTGACCCGGTGGATGCCTTCATAATGTTGTCTCCAGTAATTCTGGAACATTCCGTCGCTTGATGTAATCAAGCCACTTTTCAAGGTTGATGTACCCAGAATCCAGGAAGTACGGTCCCTGTTAGAACCTGTGAAGCCGTCCGCATCCAGCATCCAGAGTTCGTTTCCGACAAAAGTGTAACGCAAGGCACTGTAAACACCATTTACACCTTTGTCAACTAGATTTTCACTTTCCCACATATTCTCTGACCCAATTTCGCTATATGGGGTGGTATCCAGGAGGTCACCTTCGCATCCGCTTAGCATAACAGAAGCGGCAACCAGTGTTAATATATATTTAAGATTCTTCATGTTGCTATTTTTTTAGAAAGTAATGTTGGTACCAAAAGAGATTTGTTTCATGATTGGATAGTTGGTGTTTGATCCCATTTCCGGATCCAGACCAGGAAAGGATGTTATTGTTAGCAGATTTTCTGCGGAGAAATAAACCCTTACCTTTTGAGTCGATATCCTGCTTGCAATATGATCCGGCAAAGTATATCCAACAGTAAGATTTCTAAGTTTTACGTAAGAGGCATCATACAGCCAGGCTGAGCTGGTTTCTACGTTTTGAGGATCGCCCTCGTCCAGCTTGAGCCGTGGATAAGTTGCATTAATATTATTCTTTGGATCGTCGGGATCATCGGTGTTGTAATAATAGTGGTCATCAGCGAGAATCTCACCAATCTGGAATCCGACTCTTGTATTGGGACGGTTGTATCCACTCTCATTCCAGTAAAGATCAAATCCTGCCTGACCTGACCAAACCATGCTTATGTCGAAGTTTTTCCAGCTGGCACTCATATTCGCACCGAAAGTATATTTTGGCATGCTTGAAGTTTCCGTGAAGCTGCGGTCATAGTCGTTGCCATATACACCGTCGTCGTTTTTGTCTGCATAGATGTAATCGCCATACCATATTCCGCTCTCTTCCACGCTTTGGTTTGGTAGAAACGTGTTCCCTTCTGCGACCATCGCTTCAAGCCATTCCATGTCCTTTTCTGTACGAATCATGCCATCGGTGGGGCCGCCTTCGGGGTTTACGGATCCATCTGTGAAATGATTTCCACTTCCCTGGTAAGGATCTAGCAGATAGTATTCGTTGATCTTGTGGTCTTCCAGTATACGGGTCATGCCACCGCTTGATACATCGCCCAGGTTGGTTTCATAGACTTCATCTCCTTCTTCGTTGGTCACCCAACCTTCTTCTAGTTTGCCTTTATATTTGGTAACTTCGTTGTTGTTGAAAGCAAGGTTTCCTGAAATGGAGTAGGATACCTGGCCAATTTGATCTCTCCAGCCAAGGTTTAGCTCAATTCCATTATTGGTTACTTCGGCCGTATTCCTTGTGGGAGCTCCAATCAACCCTGTGGTAAGATAAATAGGAGGCACGGTAAGAATACCATCTGTTACTTTGTTGTAGTAATCAAACTCACCTGTGAGTCTGGAGTCCATTGTGGATACATCTAATCCAACATTTGTCATGGTGGTGGTTTCCCATTCTAAAGCGGGATTAGCAATTTTGTTCGGGGCAAGTCCGGCCACCTGGTCTCCGCCAAAGGAGTACTCTTGTGTGCCATAAACAGCCTGGTAGTCGTAGTTGCCCGAAGCATTGTTCCCCAATTTTCCCCAGGAACCTCTCAGTTTGATGTTTTCAAAACCGGGCAACATATCCTGCATAAATCCTTCCTCCGAAAGCCGCCAGCCTGCAGAAAATGAAGGGAACATTCCCCAACGGCTGTCCGGGTGGAATCGTGAAGAACCGTCGTAACGGAAATTGGCCTCAAAAAGATACTTTTGTTGGTATCCGTATTTTGCTCTTCCGAACCAGGAACGAATGGCATAATCACGAGCATCTCCCTCGATGGTTTGCATGTCTGTTGCGGAACTGAGGGTTGAAACGCTCTGGTCGATGAGGCCTTTTTTCTCTCCGCTATGGTCGTAAGAGAAGTAGTAATTTTCATTGTATCCCAATAGACCACTGATGTCATGCGTATCATTAATGACGGTCTCATATCTCAAAAGGTTTTCCAGGGTATAGCTTTCATTGGCATAAGTGCGGTAGTAAGTGGTCATTTGGTCAGGAGATGTTGCCTCTTCCATGACTCTCCCCGAGCTGAACCTTATTTTTTCCCAGGCCGAGCCATTGGTATGGTGGTTATATTCATCGAATCTCCTGGAATAATTGAAATTGAAGTCCCAGGTTAATCCATCAATTAAGTTTATTTTGGAAAAGGCTGTTGTGTTGATACGTGACAATCGGTCATCACCTTCATTCTGATTCAGAAAACTGTAAAGGTTGTTGGCCGTTGCGCTCTCTTCGGAAGCTTCAGGATAACCATATTGTCCATTGTGTTTGCCTACCAGACCTGGTGTACTCTGACGCATGAAATTGAGCATGCTGTCGTAATTTCCGAGTTCACTGTCTTGTTGAATTGCGTAGGTGCGCGTTCCGACAGACAACCAATCCGTAATGTCGGACTGAAGGTTTAACCGGATGTTGTATCGTTTAGTACCCGTGTTTTCAACCAATCCGGGATTGTCCAGATATCCTACAGACAGACGATAGCTTGAGTTTTCACTTCCTCCATTGACAGATAGGTTGTGTTTCTGAAGCACATTGGATTCATACATCTCCGTTGCCCAGTTGGTGTTCGGATATGCCAATCGGTTCGGAACACCATTTTCATTCATTTCATTTGGATTGGCATTGGCCTCCTCCCATGATTCAATGGTATTAGACGAAAAGTGATCGGGCATGCCGATGTTTTGGGCACTTTCGTTGATGAGTTTCATATACCGGGGATAATCTGAAACAAATTCCAGCAAATTGGCCGGAGATGACATAGATATATTACCCGAGTATGTAACATTCGTTTGTTCCTTGTTACCGTCTTTGGTGGTGACAAGAATAACGCCGTTCGCTGCTCTTGATCCATAAATAGCTGAGGAGGCAGCATCCTTTAGTACAGAAATGGATTCAATGTTATCCGGATTGACCGCATCCAGACTTCCTTCCATTCCGTCGATCATAACCAGAGGATTATTGTTATTCAGGGTTCCTAAGCCCCGGATCCTAATGGAGGCGCCGTCTTCACCCGGCTTTCCTTCGCTTTGACGAATTGTAACCCCGGAGCTTAGTCCCGAAAGGGAGGAGGATACATTTGTGATGGGGCGGGATTCTGCCTGATCAGAAAAATCAACGGAACTGACAGAGCCAGTGAGGTTGGTCTTTTCTTGACTTCCGTAACCTACAACAACGACTTCCTCGAGACTTTTCTCTTCTTCTGCCATCTCCACATCGATTTGGGATTGTCCATCTACATTAATTTCGCGGGATTCAAATCCCATGAAATTAAAAACCAGTGTGTCATCGCTTTCCGGAACATCTAAGGAGTAATCTCCTTCAGTGTTAGTGGTCGTACCAGTAGTGGTCCCTTTGACTACAATGTTTACGCCTGGCAGTGGTTCACCGCCTTGATCTGTTACAGTTCCGGAGACTGAATGCTCCTGACTGTATGCTTCTATTGAAACAAACATTCCAATAAAGCACAAAAGCCAAATAAAAAGATTGTTCTTCATAGCTTCATGATTTTAAAAAAATTTAAAAGATTGTTTTAGTAAAAATTCTTCTCAGTTGATTTGTTAGTTGTTTTCAATGATTTTTCTAAAGCAAAACTAATTTTAACAGTCATGTATGTGTGAGTGATATTGTGTGAAAAGCTGGCAGGAAGATTCTGGTGTACGAAATTGGTGTGTTTTTCGTACGATTTATGTGGATTGGCTTCATCTGTCTGCTCAAATATTTGTTTTAAGTATCAGATAAACACAGGACAATAAATTTTTTGTTTCTATGGGTTTTTACTGCGGATTGATAAAAAAAATGTATTTTTGGCATCCACGCTGAAAGAAGGCATGTTTGAGTTATTTATATAAAAATTAATAACAGTCAAACGAGCATGGAGCTTTGATTGCTCATATTTGCCACCAATGTGTATTTATTAAAGAATTGTGAGCCTGCCTGGCGGCTTATGAAGGAGAAACATTCTTGTTTTTTGATGCAAAATCACTAAAATTAATGGTTACATATTCAGAAAATGGCAGACTGGCTTGTCGTCCGGGGTTATTAAAACCCAATCCCTGTTTCTCAAGAGGTATTCTTTTGAAAAAATTTATTCCTTTACAAAAAACGCCAGGCAGGTTCCATTTGACCAATATAACTTAGGGTATTTTATATGGATGAACCAAGGCAGGATATGAAATCCTTTGGATATTTTGAGTGGATTTTGGATGTTTTTTTAGATAGTAACTTGTTGAGTAAATCTTTCTTTCGTAGGATCTGCTGAAAACACAGAATATATGTTGAGAGGTCGTTTTACATTTCGGACCAAAGCTGTTTACTTTTTTCTTTTTCTGCAGTTTGTTCTGTTGAGTCAGTTACTTGCGCAGGAAAATAAAGCTTTTAAGAAACTGGGTATGCAGGATGGTTTGTCGCATACCACCGTTTATTCCATTTATCAGGATCATTTGGGAGCGGTTTGGTTTGGTACGCGTCAGGGCTTGAACCGCTACAATGGAGATTATATTGAAAAAATTCCGATCGATCCTGTTCCGGATGATATGAGTAATCATATTATATGGCACATTGAGGGAGATAACCAGGGTCATCTGTTTTTTCTGGTAGATCGTTGTTTGATGCAGTATAGTCTTAAAAATGGCGAGTTTTCCAGACTTGTGGAATCGACGGTGGATGATTTTACTTTTCATGGGGGCAAGATCTGGTACGTCAATTGGGAGCAACTTGGAGTAATTAATCCACATGAGCCGGGCAAAGGGTCTGAAATAGTCAAACAATTTGATATTGATGAGGCCGTATATGGACCGGTTATACAGGGTGATCAGGATTGCATCTGGTTGGGGATGCAAAAAGGTTTATGTTGCCTCGATACCTCAGGGGTCGAGAAATATGAGGTCCTGCCGGATAAAAAAGTGACCGCTCTTTTGAAAGGAAATGCCGGCTCAATTTGGGTGGGTACCCAGAGTAGTGGATTGTACAAACTAAGTAAAAACGGTGAGATTGAGGAGCATTTTGGTTTTAGCCGTGATGATATAAGGAGTCTGGAGCAGGATGATGAGGGAAATATTCTGGTGGGGACTTTTCACGGATTAACGGAACTTGATCCCGCGACGAAAACAATCAATCGTTTCCGGCATCTTGATAAGCAACCGTTTTCTCTGAGTCATTCTTCCATTTATTCCCTGATGAAGGATAAGCAGGGAACCATATGGATTGGGACTTATTATGGCGGCGTGAACTATTACAATCCCGAGAAAGATGTTTTTCAGATTTACCGATCAAATGATTTCTATGATAATCAGTTAAGTTTCCCGATTGTGGGGACCATGGCTGAAGATAACGAGGGTGATTTATGGGTTGCCACTGAGGGGGGAGGTCTGAATAAGGTGGACAGGGAGCAGGGGACGATTCAGTCCTTTCGTGCTGAAACAGGAAAAAATAGTATTCCCCGGGACAATTTGAAGAGTGTCTGGTATGATTCAATTTCTAACAGGCTCTATATAGGCACTCATGAAGGAGGTTTATCTGTTCTGGATATTGATTCGGGGAAGTTTAATAATTATAATTCGGAAGCTTCGGCGGCTAAAACCCTTCCTAATGATGTGGTCAATAAAATTGTTTCGTATAAAGATGGACTTTTTCTTATCACTCAGGGAGGCATTCCTCTTCTGGATGTTTCTACAGGTAAGCTTAGCCGGAAGTTTTGGGAGCAACATCCTGAATTGCCCGAAACTTCAGTGGCCGATATATTTGTTGATTCTTCCGGGCGTATGTGGATGAGCTTTTTTGGGTGGGGGATTGTTATGTACGATACACAATCAGGTGAATTGACGGATTACAGGAATCGACCATCAGGGCCCGCTTCTCTACCCCATTTCAGGGTGGTTGATATTTTTGAAGATAGTGAAAACCGGGTGTTTTTCACAACCGAAGGAGCAGGCGTCCTTCAGTATGATGAGAAGAATGATCAGTTTAAACGGTTTACCGCCAGCCAAGACAGTTTGTTGAGTGATTTTTGTTTGAACCTTGCCGAATCACCCGATGGAGAACTTGTTATTACTTCCTATGAGGGGATTACGTTTTTTGATGTGGAAAGTGGCGAATCGCAATACTTTACGATCCACGATAACTTGCCACTTTCAGGCATCATTGAAGAAAACGGCCTTTTTGTGGCCTCCGACGGGGAGATTTTTGTTGGTGGAATAGATGGCATGGTCTCATTCCGAAAGGAGGAGCTGAGTGTTTTGGAGACTGAGTACAATATTTATTTGTCCAAGCTTCAGGTCAATAATAAGCTTATCAGAGCCCATGATGAAAGTGGTGTGTTAGAAAAAGAATTGGCGTTTACTTCTTCTATTGTGCTGAATCACAAACAGAATAATGTTGACATTGAGTTTAGTGCCTCCAATTATGTGAGGTATGCTCATAGGGAGTATGAATATAAATTAGAGGGATTTAATAAGAAATGGGTGCCCACTGAAGGGTTTAATATTACTTATACCAATTTAAGTCCCGGTGATTATCGATTGATGATCCGGGAAAAAGGTACCGAGAAGGACCTCTCTGAAATGGCCGTATTAGATATTCGGGTTAAGCCGCCCTATTATGCAACCACGTTGGCTTACGTGTTATATGTTTTCCTTTTGCTCTCTCTGGTTACTGGCATTATTTTGTTTAACCGCTCGAAGGCTCTTTTAAGAGCCTCGCTGGAGATTGAACGCAAAGAGAAACAGCAGATTAAGAGGCTCAATCAGGCCAAGGTCCGGTTTTTCACGAATGTTTCTCATGAATTTCGTACTCCATTGACTCTTATTATTAATCATGCCCGTTTCATCGAAGGCCTTAAAGGGCTTCCTACCTCTGCACAGACTCAGGTAGAGAAAATTAAAAAGCACACAACCCGCCTGCGGCATATGATCAATGAGATACTTGACTTCAGGAAACAAGAGCAGGGTGAATTAAAGTTAAATGTGGAATGGGTGGACCTTATTGATTTTCTTAAGGAAATTTTTGGAGCGTTTAAAGATTACGCCCAAATTATGGAGGTTGAATTCAGGCTTGACCACCCGGATGAGGTTATCGGAACATGGCTTGATCCCTCCCAGATGCAGAAAGTTTTTTACAATCTTTTATCCAATGCTTTTCGGTTTACTTCGGCCGGAGATCAGATTGTTATGGAAGTTTCTAAAAAGAGCCAGTCTGTGATTATTAAAGTTCGCGATACAGGAAAAGGAATAGAGAAAGATGAGCTTCATAAAATTTTTGATCGGTATTATCAGGCCGAAAATTTCACTTCCTATCAGACCGGAAATATGAGTACAGGCATAGGCCTTGCGCTTTCGAAGGGCATTATGGAGTTGCACCACGGCACCCTGGAGGTGGAAAGCATTCCCGGTGAAGGCAGTGTTTTTAAAATTGAATTGCTTTTGGGTGATGAGCATTTTTCCAATGATCAGAAAACTGGTTCTTACACCCGCGATACACAGATTATTGAGGAACTTTCTACGCGGCTTGAAACGGAAGAGACTTCCGGTGAGAAAATCTCCAACACCGGGGAGCTTCCCCAGGTCTTAATTGTGGAAGATAATGAAGACTTGCTGGCATTATTAAGGGAGTTGTTTGAACCTTTATATAGGGTTGAAATGTCAACCAATGGAGAGGATGGTCTTCAAAAAGCAAAAGAGATTGTTCCGGACCTGGTGATTAGTGATGTTATGATGTCCCGAATGTCGGGTACCGTCTTGTGTCAAAAAATAAAATCCAGCTATAATTTGTCTCACATCCCGGTAATTTTACTTACTGCACTAGACGATTACGGCGAGATGATTCATGGCCTCAAAGTCGGTGCTGACGATTACATCTTAAAACCGTTTGATTCCGATCATCTTATTGCGCGGTGTAATAATCTTATCTCGACCCGTAAGACTTTGAAAGAGAAGTATTCAGGTTATGAACAAACGGGAGAGATGGTACTTGCGCAGGACAGCTCAGATAAAGAATTCATTGAGAATATTCATAAAGTCATTCAGGATAATCTCATGAATACCTTGTTCAGTGTTGATGATCTGGCCCGGGAAACCGGAATGGGCAGAAGTAAACTTTATGCCCGGGTGAAGGAAGTAACGGGATATACGCCCAATGAATACATTATGAACTATAAGCTCAAACGTGCCATGACCCTGCTTAAAAAAAGGAAAAATCTTTCTGTTTCAGAGGTGGCATTCCAATTGGGGTTTAGTAGTGCCCGATATTTCAGCCTTTGTTTTAAAGATCATTATGGCATTCCCCCCTCCTCTGTGAAAAAAGGAAAAGAATAAATGATTGGAAATCATGGGTGTCCGGTAAAACAAATATAGATTGCTTCACTTCGTTCGCAATGACGGGGATGCCGTGGAATTTATGGATGGGGTGGGGTCGGTTTTCGGCGAAGCCGAAAACCGACCCCACCCCATCACTCTGCATGCTGATTATCAATGTCATTGCGAACGAAGTGAAGCAATCTACTACTGTTTGAATAAATTTCCCGGACAATAGTGATTGGAAATTTAAAGATATCCGATTCTTTATTTTAATGACAGTCGATCCTGGCCTCCAGTTGCTGCTAATGGCAAAATCTGTTGTGGAATACATTAAATCGGTAGAAAGCTTTTTGAGTCTGCAAAAACTTGCTTATAATTATAGAGTTGAATTTTTTAGGGTTTTCTGCAAAAGTCAGTTTATTGCAATTTACTGAGGAAGCCGACTATAAGCCGGCTGGTAGTTGAGGTTATGTCTTTATTTTTGAACATTCAGCTAATCTCATTAGGGAGAAATCATACCGCGGATTGATGTTTTAAAATCGGTATAATGCCTATAGTATTTGTTTTGCATCCAAAGGAGCATAGGTTCTTTCCCCACTTTGGAATGCTGGCGCACCATAAAAGGTCGAACGTTGTCGTTTTCTGAATTATGTGTTATTTGCTTTTTTTCCCATTCTTCTTTTTGTTTATTGGCCCGGAATATTTCAAACCGGTCGTTTAAGGGCTGGGAGAAATAGACCGTCCCCGGGTTGGCATGATCAAGTACAATTCCCCCCGAATAATGTGGTTCAGGGTTTCTTTCTCCTTTTGTGCGCTCTTCTCTCGGGAAGTCTTTTCCGCCTTCGGCGACGAATGAATGTTCCCATTTCTCACCATTCCATTTGGCGTAATAATACAGGTGGCGTGTTTCTTCTTTCAGGCGGGTGTAAACGATGACGGGGTTGTTTTTTTTGTCAGTGGCGACGTCCCAGATCCAGGCTCTTGCTTTGGTTTGGCGGGCATCATAAGCCGGAGATATCTGCGTCATGTCAAGGGGCAGCTCCGAAATTTTGCCAAGCGGACGCCCGTCTGGCTGATAAAATTGGCCTTTTTCGAAATAAAAAACATAAATGGAATTCAAAGGTTTATTTCTTGGGTGGCCGTCCGTTACAGCAAACCAGATGCGCTTTTCCCTATCACTAACAACCTTGGTATAGGGTCGATTGTCGTTTTCTGCACCGGGTTTACTTACAATGCTTTGGGGCTTACTCCATGACTCTCCCAGGTCATCGGAATAAATATAGGAGGGTTTCCAGTCATAGCCTCCTCGGGAAAACACATAAATCCGGTTGTTTTCTTCCTCGAGCATTACCGGGTTTGTATAGCACAATCCGCTGCCCAGGTCCAGTTCTTTTACTTTATGCCACTTGTTTATGTTCTCCGGCTTTTGTGTTTTGGTGTAATAAAAACCTCCGTTATGCCCTGTATAAAAAAGCATCAGATGTCCGTCGGGTAATACCAGTAAAGAAGGATTGACATGGTCATCGGCCTGGAAATCCGGGTCCACAACAATTTCTTGGGTTTTTCCTGTTTGGTGATCATATTGAGCGACTTTTACGTCTCCTTTGGATGAGACCATGCCTATGTAGGTTCTTTCATGTTGATCGTGATAAAATACAGCCCTGGGATCTGAGAACCAACACCAGGCACCGTCTTCGGCGAATGTTTGTATTTCATTTTTAGTTTCCTGAGCAAAGGAGGCCAATGCAGAGAAAATCCACATCAAGAAAAGGAGATGTCCAAGCTTAGTTGATTTCATGTCGATTTATTTGATTCGGTCCATAAATTAATATTTCTCTTTTGTGCCACTTCCAATATGAAGTGATATCTTTTTGTTTATGCGAATTCATATGTTTATTAGTTCACAAGGTAAAAAAATATATTAACGGGATAACTTTTTGTATCGGTTCAGTGCTTCAAGGAAATAGTAATCGGCGTAAATCAGGGGCACATCCACTTCTGTATGGTGGGGTATACTTCCAACGCTGTGTTTTAAGAGGAAGTGGTTGTTCTTGCCTGTTTGAGCTCTGTATTTCCCAGAAGTCAGGGATTTGAGCTGTTTTTCAGCAAAATGGAAATATTTCTTGCCATTGCTTACATAGCGAGATAATTCCAGAAAGGCAGATGCTGTTATGGCTGCTGCAGAAGCATCTCTGGGAATTTGGGCAAATTGAGATGGCGAATAGTCCCAATCGGGCGTATATCCCTCTTGATTCACGTTAAAATCCCAGTGAGGGATACCATCTTCGGGGAGATTGGGGTGTTCGATAAAAAAATCAGCCATATTTTTCGCCACCTTCAGGAAATCGGTCCTTTGGGTTTCACGGTAGGCCATCACAAACCCATAAATTCCCCAGGCTTGTCCCCTGGCCCAGGTAGAATTGTCTGAATACCCCTGGCATGTTTGCTTATTCAGGACGTTTCCCGTTTTTTCGTCATAATTGATCACGTGATAAGAACTGTAATCGTCTCTGATATGGTGCCTGGCTGTTTGTTCTGCATGAGAGTTGGCCACATGCTTAAAAATGGAATCTCCGGTTTCTTTATAGGCAAAATAGAGGAGTTCGAGATTCATCATGTTGTCAATGATGACAGGATATTCCCACATTTGGCCATCCCATGATTCGCGTTCATTCCATGATTCGATACAGCCCACTTTTTCATTGAACCGTGAGATTAGTGATTGGGCTGATTGAATTAAGATCTCCACGTATTCCTTATTTCCGGTTACTTGATATCCATTTCCAAAACTGCAATACATCAGGAAGCCAATGTCATGATGATGCTTCATGTCTTTTAAGGGCTCAAGTTGACCGGTCCATTTTTGAGCTTTTTTGAGCCAATACTCTGAATTGGTATGTTTGTATAAATTCCAGAGAATTCCTGGGAAAAACCCTTCGGTCCAACTATTCATTCTGGTGCATTCCAAAGACCCGTCTTCATCTGTAGTACGTGGAAAGCATGTTTTATCCGGCAAGTGATTGAGTAAGGCCTTGTATTGCTTCTCTGCAAAATCATAATTTTTTTGGACGGTTTCTTGTCCGGAAATTAGGCTTGTTATTCCCCAAAGTCCCATAATCAATAAGATAGCGAATGGTCTTTTCATTTTAAGCAATAAATGTGAATATTATAGAAAAAGTCCCGGCAAAAATTATGTACCGGGCCTCTTTCAAAAGTATCCGCAAGAATTGAATATGGTTTTATGTTTTTGTTCGAATGTAAGGTCAATAAAATTCTTTGTACAATTATATACGCTTTTTCGGATAATTTGCAACGTTCAATGCCTCACACCAATCTCCCCCACAGATATCCAATCTTCTTCGTAGGCGCCTTCATGACTGACAAATTTGAAATAGCGGGCCTTGTAAGCCTCATCAAATTCCACATCCTGACGAATGGGGTTGTTGGCCATGTTGCCGAATTCGCCATGGTCGATCACTTTTGTCCAGTTTTCGCCATCTTCACTGACATAGAAGGAATAAATGGAAACGGCGCCGCTCTTGTTTTCTCCCGCACGTGGCGTGTAGTAAAAACCGTTGATTTCGACGGGTTCGCCCATATCGACTTCCAGGTGATGGGGATGTTC
>JAWOCV010000108.1:0-8187 GCA_046483585.1 Marinilabilia sp. | reverse complement strand
CCTGCCTGGCCAATACTCATCAGCCTCCTTACCACGACGTATGACCCGAATGTCTGTGAAAGCCAGTGGTGGCCTTTCAAGGTTGTAATGGATGGAATCGGGATGAAACCAGGCCAATCCTTTGGTACTTCCAAAAAACAAAGACCCTGAGCGATTTCGAAACACACTGTTCTCATTAAAAACATAGCCGGGGAGTCCGTCGGAAACATCAAAATTATGCACCGTTCCGTCAGGGCTTATGGAAGCAATTCCTTTGTTGGTCCCCACCCATACATGATCATTTCCATCGGTCACCACCGATTTTATCATATCGTTGTCAAGTCTTTTGTTACCGGGCATGAGAGAAGGTTCCTCATTTATATCCCGGATCACCCATAGCCCCGAACGGGTTCCTGCCAGGATATGCCCTTCATTGCTGAGGGCAAGTGAAAGAACGGATACATTTCTTGTGCCGGCATTCTTTCCGTTAAATGGCACCCTTCGGATATCCTGCCGGTTCCTGTCCCAAACATTCAGGCCAGCCGTTGTCCCAATCCACAGGTTTCCTTCCTCATCAAGACAAAGGGCGTTGATCTTATCGCTATACAAGCCTTTATCATCTTTTTGGTCATGAAAATAACTGGCCACATGAGTACCATCATATTTGTACAACCCAAACTGTGTTCCAATCCACAAGTTGTCGTCAAAATCCTCAGAGAGGGCATATACTTTATTATTGTCCAGCAAACTTTTCACATCATATCCGCTATCTCCTTCAAACTCCGTAAACTGACCAGCTTCCGGTAAATAATAATACAACCCGCTGTTTGTTCCGGCCCACAATGTTCCGGAATCATCATAGAAGAAATCATAGGCAGCATCCACATCGTTATTATAATTTTCAGAATCGAGAGTATAATGCTGAACTCTTCCAGATTCAGGATGATAACTGTAAATCCCCTTGCCCAGTGTTCCTAACCAAATTCTTCCTTCTTCATCCTGAAAAACCGTTTGAAAATTAAAGGTCTTAAAGGTGTCACTTCCTGCACTGATCTTTTCATGCATCTTTCGGGAAAAGGATTTGAATTTCGGTAGCGACGGATCAATTTTAAAAAGTCCGTCATACCGGGTTCCAACCCAAATAATACCCGATTTATCTTCTGCCAGCGAGGTAACATGGAAAGATTCCAGAAGTTCTGTATCAAGCAATGGATGATTACGGGTTGAAATCCCTTTATGCATTTTCATTCCACGATTGGAGCCCACCACTATTTCACCGGATTCCAATTTCAACACATCATTAATGCGGTGCCTGGCGGAATCTTCACTACCGGAAGGAAAGGCTTCCACAGAGACTGATGATCCGATATCGAGCAAATAAACGCCTAAGGATGAGGCCAACAAATATTCCTGCTCTGCATAAGGAAAAATATCAAAAACAGCATCATGACAGGAAAAACCTCCGGCCTGCATGCAGGAAAGTCTTGAAAATTGCTTATTCCGGGTATTGAACCGGTTGATCCCGTCTTTGGTCCCCACCAGAAGAGATGTATCTGATTCCTGGCAGAGGGGATAACCAGAAGCACTTTTCACATTAAAAACGTTATTATAATGCCCATAACTCTCAAATCCGGCAGAATCTTCTTTGAAAAGAGCAATATAATTTAAGGTCTTGACCCAGATACGTCCTCTGTTATCTTCCAAAAGACCATACACCTCATTTTCCGGCAAAGACTTTTCTGACTCGGGATCGGCCATATAAGAAGTGAATTCCCCTGTAGAATGATCCAGTTTATTAAGTCCGCTATTGCGGGTCCCGATCCACAAGTTACCCCGGCTGTCCTGCATGATGGTCTGAATATGATTGCCTGAGATAGAAGATTCATCCGAAGGATCGTGGCGAAAACTCTGGAATTGATAGCCATCATATCTGTTAAGCCCGTCTTCCGTTCCAATCCACAAAAACCCATCATTGTCCTGAAACAGAACGGTAACTGAATTATTGCTGAGTCCTTCCTCCAGACCAAAACGAGGCCACTCCCGGAGAGCAAAAACATCTTTCTCTTCAGCCGGAGTCAAACGAACCATCCCCTGTAAGAGGAGAATAAATGACAATAATAACAGGTATTTGTATATCACTTCAGCAGGAAATTGTTTTTGCCATTCTACAATTTAAATCAAACGAAAATATAAAAAACCCCCGGATGACAAATCATAAGAAACTAAAAAATCAGGGAATGCCATAAAAATAAATGACAACCCTGACTCACATAGGACTAATAACTAAATTAAATCGTCACTCACGATCACCGGACTTTTCAATAAACCATTCAAGATTTTGTGATTTGGGGCGTTCAATGGGTAGTCCGTAAATTCTGTCCCATATCAACTGGGTTAATACCCCCAAGGCCCTTGAAACCCCGAAAAGCATAGTATAAACGGGATATTCGGTAATGCCGTAGCTTGAAAGCATACTCCCGGATATGGCATCCACATTGGGCCATGGGTTTTTTGCTTTTCCAGTTTCAAGCAAGAGATCGGGAACCACCTCATAAACCTTCTTTACCAATTTAATAAGAGGAGCCTCGGGGATGTATTTATTGGCAAAGTCGAGTTGAACAGCAAACCGCGGATCTGTTTTGCGAAGGACAGCATGACCATATCCAGGTATTACCCGTCCGGAATCCAAAGTGGCTTTAGAATATTCCCGCACTTGTTCTGTGGTGGGATTGTCTGTACCCAGTTCATCTATCATCCGTTGAAGCCAGTGCATCACATTCTGATTGGCCATTCCGTGAAGCGGACCTGCCAGTCCGTTCATGCCTGCCGAAAAACTATAGTAAGGATTGGAAAGAGCCGATCCCACAAGATGGGTGGCATGAGCTGAGACATTTCCTCCTTCATGATCGGCATGGATCATCATATACAACCGCATCAGACGCATAACCTCAACATCGTCAAATCCCATCATATGAGCCAGGTTACCGGCCCAGTCCAGAGAGGGATCCATCTCAATGTACTGTTCATCATGAAAAACTCTGCGATAGATATACGCCGCAATTACGGGCAACCGGCTGATCAGATCCATAACACCTTCATACATGGGGTCCCAGTAATCCTTCTTCTCCATTCCGGTCAGATAAGCCCGGCGAAATTGAGACTCGGTACTCATAGCCAGAATAGCGGAGTTGAACTGAATCATGGGGTGAGCATTTTTCGGGAGAGCATTGATCACATCAAAAGCATGCTGAGGAATATCCCGGGCCCTTTCAGCCCATGAACGGCTAATAAAACGGACATCTTCATCACTGGGAATCTCACCCAACAACATCAGATAAAACAGCCCCTCAGGAAGGGGTTCCCCTCCATCATAGAGTTTCGGCAACTTTTCGCGAAGTTCGGGAATAGAGTAACCCCGAAAACGAATTCCTTCATCCGGATCGAGTTTGGATGTGCAGGTCACTAATGAAACCACACCCTTCATACCTGAAAAAACCTGGCCAAGAGTTACTTCCTGAATAACTTGATCACCATGCTCTTTCTGTAATTTTCTGAATCTTTCTGCCTGAGGCCGACCTATTGTAATGAGTTTCTCCTTTATGTAATCCATAATAAAGTAATTAAGAATTAGTATCTGAGTGATGTGATTGTCCTGAAATTATGTCAAAAACTGATAATCAAACAAAATACACTCAGAGATTGTTCAAAAACTCAAAAACGAAGTCGTAAAAAGGCCTTACACAAAGAATATGGTGATGCAGGATCATTTCAAAAAATAAAAAAGTGCCATCCCGGTAAGCGGTTCAGATGGCCGATAACAGAAAAAAAGCCGGACTGAGCAAAAGCTCATGTCCGGCTAAATTATTGTCAGTAAAACCTGTTTATGCGGGAATGAATTCATTCCGGCATGGGTTGGTTCATAAACACTTTCTGTTTATTTATTTCTTAACAATTTTCTTGTAACCATAAATGGCTGCACTACCCAGTTCTTCTTCGATTCGAAGAAGTTGATTGTACTTGGCCATACGGTCAGAGCGGCTCAGAGAACCAGTTTTGATCTGTCCACTGTTGGTGGCAACGGCAATATCGGCAATGGTGGCATCCTCAGTTTCCCCAGAACGGTGTGAAGTAACCGAGGTATAACCAGCACGATGAGCCATTTCAATGGCATTAAGTGTTTCCGTCAGAGTACCGATCTGATTTACCTTAATAAGAATGGAGTTAGCAGCTCCCAATTCAATACATTTCTGCAGGTATTCCACATTGGTCACCAATAAGTCATCGCCAACAAGCTGACATTTATCACCAATCTTTTTATTGAGATTTACCCAACCATCCCAGTCGCCTTCGTCGCAACCATCTTCAATGGAATCGATGGGAAATTTTTCAATCAATTCAGCCAGGTAATCGGCTTGTTCCTGCTGATTACGCTTAGCTCCATTAGGACCTTCAAATTTGGTATAATCGTAAATGCCATTCTCATAAAACTCTGAAGCAGCACAGTCAAGAGCTATCGAAACCTGACCGCCGTCTTCAAGCCTTCCGGGTTTATATCCGGCGTTTTCGACTGCTTTAATAATGCTATTCAAAGCATCTTCGGTTCCCTCAAGCTCAGGTGCAAAGCCACCCTCATCACCAACTGCAGTACTAAGGCCACGATCTTTAAGAACTTTTTTCAGGGCATGAAATATTTCAGCTCCCATACGGAGTCCTTCACGAAAACTTTTAGCACCTACAGGACGCACCATGAATTCCTGAAAAGCAATAGGTGCATCGGAGTGAGAACCACCATTGATGATGTTCATCATGGGAACCGGCAGGGTAACAGAGTTGGTTCCGCCAATATAGCGATACAAAGGAAGATCGAGATATTCGGCAGCAGCCTTGGCTGTGGCAAGTGAAACCCCCAGGATAGCGTTGGCACCAAGTTTACTCTTAGTCTTGGTTCCATCCATGTCAAGCATCTTATTATCGATGCCCACCTGGTCCATGGCACTCATCCCAACCAATGCAGGCGCAATGACATGATTGACATTCTCAACAGCTTTGAGAACACCTTTTCCAAGGTAACGAGTTTTATCTCCGTCACGGAGTTCAAGCGCCTCATTCTCTCCTGTAGATGCACCCGAAGGTACCGAAGCACGGCCTACGATACCGCAATCGAGCATAACCTCTACTTCAACGGTAGGATTTCCTCGGGAATCCAGGACTTCACGGGCATGAACATTAGCAATTTGTCCCATAATCTTGAAATTTTATGTTTAATATAAATAAAGATTTATCTGGTTTACGCATTTTTTGCGAATTCAAATATCTCAACAACGCATAAATTTGTCAAAAAAAAAGGATAAAGCTCTGACCCTTTATCCTCTTTTTAAGAACTTTTAGAAGAACCGATCTGTCTTCATCGGAACTATTCCTCTTTTTTCTCTTCACCGGCATCAGACGCTGGTCCTTCCTGTGGATTTTCTGTCTGATTTTCAGCGCTTTCAACCTCTGCTGAAGGAGCAGCTACAGCTTCACCAGCAGGTTTTTTACCGCCACGCCGACTCCTGCGGGTACGTTTTTTCTCGCCTTCTGATTTGGCCGAAAGCATATTTTCGTTATAATCAACAAGCTCTATGTAGCATACTTCAGCAGCATCTCCCTGGCGATTTCCCAGTTTAAGAATTCTGGTATAGCCACCCGGTCTTTCGGCTACTTTTTCAGCTACTTCCCGAAAGAGTTCAGAAACAGCATCTTTATTTTGAAGATGACTAAAAACAACCCTTCTGGAGTGTGTATTATCAGTTTTTGACCGGTTGATCAGGGGCTCCACATACATGCGCAACGCTTTGGCTTTGGCAACCGTGGTCTTAATTCTCTTGTGCATAATAAGAGAACTGGCCATGTTGGAGAGCATAGCCTTTCGATGCGAGCTCGTGCGGCCTAAGTGATTGAATTTTTTTCTATGTCTCATCGCAATTATTCCTTGTCTAATTTATACTTCGAAATATCCATGCCGAAATTAAGACCCATATTTTCCAAAAGGTCATCCAATTCGGTAAGTGATTTTTTCCCGAAATTGCGGAATTTCAGCAGGTCGTTCCGGTTGTATTGAACCAACTCTCCAAGTGTTTCAACATCAGCTGCTTTCAGGCAATTGAGAGCCCTGACGGACAAATCCATATCCACCAATTTGGTCTTCAACATCTGACGCATATGAAGAATCTCTTCATCAAATTCATCACCGCTGGTCTTTTCTTCAGAATCCAATGTAATCTTTTCATCTGAGAAGAGCATAAAATGATGGATCAATATTTTGGAAGCTTCTTTAAGTGCATCTTTCGGATGAATGGAACCATCCGTATTGATCTCAATGATCAACTTTTCATAGTCGGTTTTTTGCTCGACCCGGAAATTCTCTATTTCGTATTTTACATTACGAATAGGTGTGTAAATTGAGTCAATGGCAATTGTCCCCAGCTCTTGTTCAGAAGTCTGGTTTTCGGCAGCCGGAACGTATCCACGCCCTTTGCTGACGGTCAATGTCATCTGTAATTTCACCTCCGGGTCCATATGCGCAATCTCGAGTTCCGGATTAAGAACTTCGTAACCATTCAGGAATTGGTTAAAATCACCGGCGGTGAGAACCTCTTTTCCACTAATATTTACTGTGAATTTCTCATTATCATGCTCTTCCACAGTTTGTTTAAATCTAACCTGCTTGAGGTTAAGAATAATTTCAGTGACATCATCTACCACTCCGGGAATATTGGAGAACTCATGGTCAACACCCTCAATCTTAACAGTTGTAATCGCATATCCTTCGAGAGAGGACAACAAGATTCTTCTTAAGGCATTTCCAACAGTAATACCATATCCCGGCTCAAGTGGACGAAATTCGAAACGGCCGAATTTTTCGTCTGCCTCGAGCATAATGACTTTGTCAGGTTTTTGGAACGCTAATATTGCCATAAGAATCAATTATTTAGAGTACAATTCAACGATCAACTGTTCTTTAATATTTTCGGGAATTTCTGATCTTTCGGGAACAGTTACGAACTTACCTTGCATGGCATTCTGGTCCCATTCGAGCCAGGGATATTTCTGAACATTCGAATTATGCAAAGAAGTGCTGATCACTTCAAGCGATTTTGATCTTTCCCTGACACCTATAATCTGACCCGGAGTCAAAGTATAAGACGGTATATTGACGACTTCCCCGTCGACTGTAACATGCCGGTGGAGGACCAACTGCCGGGCAGCGGCACGTGTAGGTGCCAATCCCAGGCGGAAAGTGACGTTATCAAGTCGTGATTCCAGCAGGCCCAGCAAAACTTCACCGGTAATTCCCTTCTTACTGGTCGCTTTTTTAAACAGATTACGAAACTGTTTTTCCAGCAAGCCATAAGTGTATTTGGCTTTCTGCTTTTCTTTTAACTGCACACCGTATTCACTGGTCTTTCTGCGACGAGTGTTACCATGTTGTCCCGGAGGGTAATTCTTTCTTTCAAAATACTTATCGGGTCCGTAAATGGCTTCCCCAAACTTACGGGCAATTTTCGTTCTTGGACCAATATATCTAGCCATTCTACTAAATTTTTGATTTTAAATTTTTGATTTCAAATGATGAATATGACAGCCGCAAGATTATAGAGAGGAGGTTTATAAAATATAACCCACCATAATTCAAAACTCAAAACCAAAAACTTATGGTTAATAACTAGTTAAACAATTAAACTCTTCTTCTTTTGGGCGGGCGACACCCGTTATGTGGAATAGGCGTAACATCAATAATCTCGGTCACATCAATACCGTTGGAATGAATGGATCGGATGGCTGATTCTCTGCCGTTACCAGGCCCTTTAACATATACTTTTACTTTTCTCAGTCCAAGGTCGTGTGCTACTTTGGCACAATCACTGGCAGCCGTTTGTGCAGCATAAGGTGTGTTCTTTTTGGAACCACGAAACCCCATTTTCCCGGCACTGGACCACGAGATGACCTGACCATTGTTATTGGTCAGAGAGACAATGATGTTGTTAAAAGAGGAATGAACATGGGCTTGTCCCACAGCTTCGACCTTAACAACCTTTTTCCTTTGACTTCCCGTCTTTTTTGCCATAATTCACTTAATTATTTCTTCTTGTTAGCAACAGTTTTCTTCTTACCCTTACGGGTACGGGCATTGTTTTTGGTTGACTGACCATTTACAGGCAGTCCGAT
>JAWOCV010000103.1:0-4017 GCA_046483585.1 Marinilabilia sp. | reverse complement strand
ACTTTCATCTCCACATCGGAGTCTTTGACGGGGAATACGATTTCAGCACCTTCCGACCGGCCGATCCAGTTTCTTTGGATCTCCTTGAGGGATTCCGACCAGTCGATGGTTTCCAGTCCCTTCAGAAGGCGCTCTGCATAAGCTGAAACCCTGAGCGACCATTGCCGCATAACTTTCTGTTCAACGGGATGTCCTCCACGCAGGGAGACCCCTTCTTTGACTTCATCGTTGGCCAGCACCGTTCCCAAAGCAGGACACCAGTTGACCATGGTATCGGCCAGGTAAGCGATGCGGTAGTACAGAAGCACTTCCTGCTGTTCCTTTTCGCTCATGGCTTTCCATTCTCCGGCCGTGAATGAGAGTTGCTCTGAACAGGCCGCATCCACTCCTTCCGTGCCTTTGGTTTCGAAGTGCTGGATGAGGGTTTCTATGGGCATGGCCTTGTCGGCCTTGTTATCATAGTAATGGTGGAACATTTGGATGAACGCCCACTGAGTCCAGTGGTAATATTCCGGATCACAGGTTTTGACTTCCCGGTCCCAGTCGTATGAGAAGCCGATCTGGTCGAGCTGTTCCCTGTATCTTTTGATATTGTTTTCGGTGGTGATGGCCGGGTGCTGCCCTGTTTGTATGGCGTACTGCTCGGCCGGTAATCCATAAGCATCGTAACCCATGGGGTGGAGTACATTATACCCTTGTGATCGTTTAAAACGACTGAAGATATCGGAAGCGATGTAACCCAGCGGGTGACCAACATGCAGACCGGCTCCCGAAGGATATGGAAACATGTCGAGCACATAATATTTTGGTCGGGTATTGTCGATGTCGACCTTGTAAATTTTCTCGTCTTTCCAGTGCTTCTGCCACTTTTTTTCGATCTCGTTGAATTTGTACTCCATAACGCTGATGATAATTCTTCGGCAGCTTTTCTTTCTGGCCTGCCGGATGTTTTGAATCCAGATTCCTTGTTAAAGGTGCGAAAATACAAAAAACTTTCAGACAAACTGTAAGGGCCCCGAAAGGATTAGATGGTTCGTTGTTATTCTTTTTGACCGGATTTAAAAACTTTTTTCCAGGTGTTGCAGAAACCCGTCTTTTTCAATTATTTTTGCCTGTAAATTTTTTAATTTTTAATTCATTATATGTCAATGGAGAAGATCAATTCCTTCGACCTCACTCCTTCAATGCAGTCGAAAGAACAACAAAAACTGGCCCGTTATGCAAAAGCAATGGGACACCCTGTCCGGATTTATATTCTGGACCTGCTTTCCAGGCAATCGTGTTGCTACAGTGGCGATCTTTCGCAAGACCTTCCCATTGCCAAATCGACACTTTCCCAGCACTTAAAGGAGCTGAAAGAAGCCGGTCTTATACAGGGAGAGATTGAGGCCCCACGGATCAAGTATTGTGTAAACAAAGAAAATTGGGCCGAAGCAAAAAAATTGTTCAAAGATTTTTGGTCGCTGTAATTTTTTTCTAATTTTGTTCGTGCTTTTACGAACTACGAACTGTCAACATTTAAAACAAGGAAGATTATGGATATTAAAGTTTTAGGAACCGGGTGCCCCAAGTGCAAGACGCTTGAAAAACTGACCCGTGATGCCGTGGAAGAGCTTGGTCTTGATGCCAACATTACAAAAGTTGAGGACATTATGGACATCATGCAGTACAATGTGGCCAAAACACCCGCGCTGGTTGTAGATGGTGAAGTTGTACACAAGGGAGGCGTTCCGTCGTATGAAGCATTGAAAAAGATTCTGGGTAAAAATTAAATCGAAACGTCATTCTCTCTGATATTTGAGCTGAAATCATTCACTATAACTGCAAAAAACCAATTGTTATGAAAAAATCGTTAAGCACACTTGCATTTTTTATGTTGCTTGCTGTTGTGTCGGTTACCGCACAATGTTGCAATTCCTCGGCCCAAAAAAGTGACGACAGTCAAAACAAATCGGCCGAAGTTTCCAATGTGTCAGATGTGGAAGCTTATTATTTTCATGCTACTCGTCGGTGTGCCACCTGCAAGGCCGTTGAAGATGTGACCAAAGAAGCCATCAAAGAAAACTTTGGGGATGAGGTTCAGTTTAAATCCATCAACCGTGAAAAACAAAGCGATCACCCTATGATGGAGAAACACAATGTCAGCGGGCAAACTTTGTTGATTGTGAAAGGTGATCAGTCAGAGAACATCACCAATTTTGCATTTATGAATGCCCGCACCAATCCTGACAAGCTGAAAGAAAAAGTGGTAGAAACCATTGAATCCTTTTAATAGAAATCCCGATTATGGAGTTTTTACAGAGCCTTCTTGAAAACACGGAGGTGCCGCTTCTTACCGCTTTTATTCTGGGGCTGATGACCGCCATCAGCCCTTGTCCTTTGGCTACGAACATCACGGCCATCGGTTTTATCAGCAAGGACATGGAGAGTCAGAAACGGGTTTTCGTTAATGGCCTGATTTATACAGTGGGACGGGGGATCTCTTATACATTGATTGGCTTGCTTTTCTTTTTCGGGGCTGCTCAGCTTCAGTTTGGTGATGCTCTTCAAGAGTGGGGCGAAAAAATAATCGGGCCCCTTCTGATTCTTATTGGTATTTTAATGCTGGGCATCATCAATATTAAAATTCCCGGTCTGGGGTCTATCACAGATAAAATGCAGGACCAGTCCGGTAAAGGTTTCTGGGGCGTATTGCTTCTGGGGATTGTGTTTGCCCTGGCTTTTTGCCCCTATAGCGGCGTACTCTATTTTGGTATGCTGATTCCCATGACGGTTTCCAGTGTCAGCGGCCTGTACTTGCCGATTATTTTTGCTCTGGGCACAGGCATTCCCGTGATTATTTTTGCCTGGCTTATTGCTTTTTCGGTGGGTTCCATAGGAACGATGTATCACCGATTAAAGAAATTTGAGTTTTGGTTTCGGCGGGTTGTAGCCGTGCTATTTATAGGTGTAGGAATTTATTATACGGTTCTTTTGCTGATTTAATAACGAATAAGAAGTAAGCGGAACTCGTGGGTTCCGGACGATAAAACAAGGAAAAAATAAGGTTGTGCGATTGAAGTGCGCGACCTGTTTTTTTGCCCTGATTGTTCGTAAGATTACGAACTCGAAGCCCGGAAACTCTGAACCCAAAACCCGGAACTCTGAACCCACCCCGCGACCCCCTACCCCCCTGAAGGGGGAACCCAGACCCGCAACAAGAACCCGGAAACTCGAAACACAAAACTCGGAACGCAAAACTCGAAACACAAAAACAATGGAACTAAAAAGAGAATTAAAAATACTCGGCTGGATTACGGCCATTTTCTTGTTTGCTTTTTACATGCCGCTTGAAAGCGCCCGTTTCAAAGAGGCCATCATGGCGATGTTCGATCTGACCAAATGGTATGCACAGGAACACGTCATCTTGTGTTTGTTGCCGGCCTTTTTTATTGCAGGTGTCATTGCCGTCTTCGTGAGCCAGGGAGCTGTAATGAAGTATTTTGGAGCGAATGCAAAAAAATGGCTTTCCTATTCCGTTGCATCGGTTTCGGGAACCATTCTGGCTGTCTGCAGTTGTACAATATTGCCGCTCTTTTCGAGTATTCACAAGCGCGGTGCCGGCTTAGGACCAGCCATTGCTTTCCTCTACAGTGGCCCGGCCATCAACATCCTGGCCATTATTCTCACTGCCCGCATACTGGGAATTGAAATGGGAATTGCCCGAATAATTGGGGCTGTAGTTTTCGCAGTCGTTATTGGTTCCGTCATGTCGCTCATTTATCGAAAAGAAGAAAAAGCCAAACGTGAAGAGCAAATGAACTTTCCTAATGTACCTGAAGACCGCCCGATGTGGCAAACAGCCTTCCACTTTTTCACTCTGGTTCTGATTCTGGTTTTTGCCAACTGGGGAAAACCAGGTGATGATGTCACCAGCGGTGCATTTTACTGGTTGTGGGCCAATAAGTGGTACATTACCTCATTTTTTTCCGTTTTACTGGTTTTCTCACTCATTTTTATTTTGAAACTGAAATGGCA
>JAWOCV010000094.1:0-7676 GCA_046483585.1 Marinilabilia sp. | reverse complement strand
TACACAATGGTGCCACTGGCAAGCGAAACGGCAGCATGCCAGATGCCGGCCGGGATTTCCACCCCATAGGCTCCTTGTTTCTGATCAAGCAGCGTCCGGTCGGTTATGTTCCCTTCATCATCAAAAAACACCATCAACAAGCGGCCCCGAAGCACAAGAAAAACCTCGCGCTTTTCAGGTTCCCCGTGCTTATGTGGCCTGACATAAGTGCCGGGTTCAAAGGCATTAAGCATGCGTTGCAACAGATCATCCCCTCCAAAATGAAAGTTAAGATTCTTTCGTTTTCTGTCGGAGCTGCGGGCTTCACCGGAGAGGCGGTCCATCAGTTTACTGTCGATGATCTCTGCTCCCTGGTTGTTCAAAGAAATCTCATGCATATCCTGATTTATTTTACCAGTCTGAGATTAAATGGGTAACGGTAAGGCCGTCCCTCATTGGTTTCCATAATGGCCTTAATCATAAATACAATAGCCAGCACCGCAATGGCGATCAACAAAGGAATCCCGATAAGCACTACGCTCAACAAACCGGCTATTACCCCGGCAATCGCCACTGTGATCTGAAAATTTAAAGCCTCTTTCCCTTCGAGATCAACAAAAGGGTATTCCTCTTTTTTTAAGATCCATATTACCAAAGGGCCAATCACATTACCAAATGGCATCAGCAGACCGGCAAATCCGGCCAGATGGCAATACATTCCCCAATTTTTTTCGTCTGGTGTCATATTCAATAGATCGTTAGATTTTTAGATTTAACCCTGATTATTGACTTCGTCGAACTTCTTTTCATAAAGAATCCCTGTCTCGGGCAGCGACTAAAATTCAGTAAAAACTTTTTTCATAAATTCAACGGACTATTGATATTATTTCCGTTATAAAAACATCTATTACCGGTTTCCAGAAGCGATCACCCTTATACTCATCTATTCCGGATTAACTACATCCTCCGACTGAAGTATAAGCAACACTTCTCAGCAGGAATGCTACATCTCCACAGCCAGAATTGCGGTTATATGACCTTCCGGAAACCTTGAGCTTTTTTATCAAACCACTACAATAATAAACAAAGATCCACAAAAAACATTAACTTTGTTTCAAAGAAAAGCACTTTCGTGAATGCCAGTATCGACATTGACCATACTGATCGCTGATGACATGGACAGCATAGCGGAGTTCATCAAATCTCAGCTTGGCTCACTTTGTGAGGATGTCAATTTTGTACGTGCCCGGAATGGTTATGAGACCTATCGCAGAGCCATAGAGGTTGTTCCGGATTTAATCCTGCTCGACTGGGAGATGCCCGAAATATCTGGCATGGACGCTCTGAAAAACCTGAAGCAGAACAGCACCACTTACGACATCCCGGTTATCATTATTTCCAGCTTTTCTTCGTCCGATAAAGTGAGTGAAGCCCTCGATGCGGGGGCCATCGATTATGTCCGGAAACCCATTGAAACAGAGGAACTTCTCGCACGTGTTCGTTCCGCCATGACGCTGGCTACAACACTCCGCCAGCTCAAATTCCAGAAACAACAACTGGAAGCGGAACAAAAAAAGATCCACCGTATTCTCAAAAACATACTCCCGGCTGAGATTGTAAAATCTTTGAAAAAAGGCACGATTGTTCAACCCAAGCCTCACCGCAATGTCACCATTCTCATGGCCGACCTGGTCAATTTCACAGAGAAGGCCACACGCATGTCACCTCGTAAACTACTTGACGAACTCCGTATCATTTTCACAAAATTCGACGAAATATCCCAAAAACACAACTGTGTGAGGATAAAAACAATAGGTGACGCTTACATGGCTGTCAGCGGGATGTTCAACAATTCCAAGGAACATGCACTTAGAGCCGCCAATGCCGCCAATGAAATGCGGCAATTCATCCGCGAAAGAAACCGCCAGAAAGGGATTCAATGGGAAGTGAGGATAGGTCTCAACTCAGGTGATATCATTGCCGGTTTTATCAGCGAACAAAACTTGTCTTACGACATCTTCGGAGATCATGTAAACATTGCCGCCCGCATGCAATCCTACAGCGGCCCCATGCAGATCAACGTATCGGAACCGACACGAAAACTTCTGGAACCTCATTACAACTTTGTACGCCGGGTGCCGCAGCGAGTGAAAGGCAAAGGGATGATCGAAATGTATTATCTGCACACCCCTAAAAAAAAGTACCCGGCTGACCTCCACAGCAAGCAATCACCGGGTAATAAAATGCCTTCAGACATCTTTGAAGAGGGATAGATTAATCTTCTGCACAATGCATCTCCTCCTGCAAAAAGGAAACAACACGATTACTGCCCCTCTTTTTTCATCTTTCTGTATTTGATGCGGTGAGGGATATCATCTCCCATTCTTTTTTTCTTGTTCTCTTCATAATCAGAATATCCGCCTTCAAAGAAGTGAACATTTGAATTTCCTTCAAAAGCCAGGATGTGCGTTGCCACCCTGTCGAGGAACCAGCGGTCGTGTGATACGATCACGGCACATCCGGCAAAATCCTCCAACCCTTCTTCCAGTGCTCTCAGAGTATTCACATCAATGTCGTTGGTAGGCTCATCCAAAAGAAGAACATTGGCTTCTTCCTTCAGGGTCATGGCCAAATGAAGACGGTTACGCTCACCCCCCGACAAAACACCACATTTTTTTTCCTGATCGGCACCTGAAAAATTGAACCGGGCCAGAAAAGCGCGGGCATTGATCTCCCGGCCACCCAATTTCAAAGTGTCTTCGCCTCCGGAAATAACCTGGTAAACTGTTTTACCAGGATCAATATCAGAATGGGACTGATCCACATAACCGGGTTTCACCGTTTCCCCTACTTCAAAAGTGCCTTTATCAACTGTCTCCTGTCCCATGATCATACGGAAAAGAGTGGTCTTACCGGCTCCGTTGGGGCCAATGACGCCAACGATTCCATTGCGGGGCAATTTAAAGTTAAGATCATCGAACAACAACCGGTCGCCAAAAGCTTTGGCCACGTGATGAGCTTCGATTACTTTTTCACCAAGACGGGGACCGTTGGGAATAAATATTTCGAGTTTCTCCTCTTTTTGCTTAACATCTTCCTGCATCAGATTCTCATAAGCCGATAAGCGGGCTTTGGATTTTGCCTGCCGTGCCTTCGGGGCCATTCGCACCCATTCAAGCTCTCTCTCAAGGGTCTTACGCCGCTTGGAAGCATGTTTTTCCTCAATTTCAAGACGATTGGCCTTTTGCTCAAGCCAGCCTGAGTAATTGCCTTTCCAGGGGATCCCTTCTCCTCTGTCGAGCTCCAGTATCCAGCCGGCCACATTGTCAAGGAAGTAGCGGTCGTGCGTAATCGCGATCACCGTCCCTTTATACTGCTGAAGATACAATTCCAGCCACTGAACCGATTCGGCATCGAGGTGGTTGGTCGGTTCATCCAGCAACAATATATCAGGCGCCTCCAGTAACAGCCGGCACAAAGCAACACGTCTTCTCTCACCTCCCGACAGTTCGCTGACAGACTGATCCTCTGGTGGACATCGCAAGGCATCCATCGCTCTCTCCAATCGCGAATCGAGGTTCCAGGCATCGAACTGGTCAATTTTCTCCTGTAATCTTGACTGCTCGTCCATCAGGGACTGCATCTTATCAGGATCTTCCAGAACCTCGGGCTCCCCGAACTTCATATTCACTTCTTCGTAAGCGTTAAGCACATCTACAACATCTTTCACGCCTTCCTCCACGACCTGCTTCACCGTTTTGCTTTCATCCAGTTCGGGTTCCTGATCAAGAAGTCCCACCGAATAGCCCGGAGAAAAAACAACATCACCCTGATACTCTTTCTCAATACCCGCAATGATCTTCAAAAGGGTTGATTTGCCGGAACCATTGAGACCGATGATACCAATCTTGGCACCATAAAAAAAAGAGAGATAGATATTGTTAAGAACCCTTTTCTGTGGAGGGTAAATTTTACTTACCCCTACCATGCTAAAAATAACTTTCTTGTCGTCTGACATGTAATAAAATATTTTTCAATTTACAATATTCCGCCCTATGGCCTCAATAGATCGTTAGATTTTTAGATATAAGATGTAAGATGACTCTTATCGGCCTGATATACTGTGCTTTATCAAATACAGGATTTTGATTAGAAACAATTGATTTACAGCTTATAGTAAAAGTTTAACGGACCATTGGGCCTAATACAGGCCAAAAAAAAGTCCGGCCACTATCATATTCTCCTGAAATCTCACTTCTGAATGGCATCACCAAACCCGGTCAATATGTTGATTTTCGGTGTATTAATCTAATCTTTTCAGATCCGGTCTTATGCAGGCAAACAACATCTTTCCGGCTTTCGGAAATGGTCTGGTTATACCATCGGATTATTTTCGAGGAAAACCAATTTCAGGATTTAATCCCTCCCGGACATCAAAATTAAGGAAAAAATTACGATATTTCGGAAAAGAGAAATACCTCAGGGCAACTCAAACCTTCCAAACAATAAGTAATCCCGCTATGACCACATCCTTTTTCAACCAATTAGTAAGCCAGTTTATCCCCGAGCGCGAAGATAATGCCGACATGGATACTAAAACAAAAACCCTGCTTCTGAATATTACCAATTTTTTGTTTTTTATCGCAGTTCTCACACAGGGCATCATTTCTCTCATTCAGGAAAATCTGCTATTGGCTGCACCATTGTTGTTTCTCTCCCTCGCGTTTGCGATCAATTACTACTTTAATCCCCGCGATGAACAAGATCTTCGTTTTCAGAATATTTTTTTGCTGATCCTCTTTCTGACTTTTTTCTTTTTCTTAGTTACGGGAGGCAATACGGGGTTGGAAGGATACTGGGTTGTTTTTTTCCCCTTGCTTGCCTTAACCATCTGTGGCCGGAAACGGGGTACATGGTGGGCTATTGGCCTCCTTTTTTTACTTCTGTTATTTTTTCTCGCCCCGTTGTCAGGTCCTGAATGGATCAGAACATATTCAGGCGGTCAGCAGATATTTCTGACAGCTACCTATGTCATATCGTTATTGATAAGCTACACTTTTCAGTTTATTCGCTCGGAGGTTTTTCTTGAAAAAGACCGGCAGATCCTTGAATCGGAAAACCAAAACAGAGCTCATGAAAATATGATCAACAAACTCTCGTATCAGATCCGGACACCACTCAATAATATAACAGGCGTTCTGGAATTGCTTGAAAATTCCTCCCTCAATGAAGAACAAAGGGACTATATTAATACCATTCATGCCTCAACCAACAACCTTGTGAATGTCGTAAAAAGCCTGGTGGTCACCTCTAAAACACACTCAAACGAACCGGAGAATCTGACAAGCTTCAATCTTTATTCCACCATTAACAATACACTCAGACTTTTCACAGAAAAGCATAAACAATCCGGCACCCATTTCAATCTTTCTCTCTCCGCCAATATCCCCTCAACGATCACCGGCAATCCCATTAAGATTAAACAGATATTTCTGAATCTTATCAACAGCATCATTAATCACAATGATCATCCCAACAAATTCATAACCATTGAAGTTTCCAGAACCGACGGTATGCCGGGTCAGGTAGAACTGCTTTTCAGGATCATAACCAATATGGTAATCAATTCAGGGAAAGACCAGAACAATCACGAGAATTTTTACAACTACAAGGATGTTAACCGTATCAACAACAGCCGCCTGATCAGCCGGCTGGACATGGGTATTACCCTCAAGATCATTGAAGCAGAGGGAAAATCTTTCAGCATCCTCACACAATCCGACAAAACCCTCTTCGAGTTTACTCTCACATTCACCGAGGGAATAAGCCACAACCATCACATCAGTGAAAAAGAAGAACCTACCCCATCCATTTCTCCCTTCGAAAAACCGGATATTGACATAAAAGATGCCAACATTTTACTGGCAGAAGACAACATAAGCAACCAGCAGATTATCATCCTTTACATAAAAAATGAAGTTAAAAAAATAGATGTGGCGTTTAACGGGAAAGAAGTTCTGGAGAAATTTGGACACGCCAAATACGACCTCATCCTCATGGACATTCAGATGCCTGTAATGGACGGCATTAAGGCCACTCAAAAAATAAGGGAGATCGAACGCAGTACCAATTCACATACCCCTATCATTGCTGTCACTGCCAATGCTTTCCCCGAAGACAAAGAAAAATGTCTGGCAGCAGGAATGGACGGTTATATCAGCAAGCCCTTCCAACCTGATGAATTATTGCAATTGATCAAAGCACATTTGAAATAACAACCGAAATCTGAAATCAATCCAGTGGTTTAAATCCAAGCACCAGCATATCATCTACCTGCTCATTGTCTCCAGACATCCAATCTTCTATTTGTTGATGGATGACTGTTTTCTGATCGGCAAACGGCATCTTATGGATGTTCAGCAACAATAACCTAAAACGCCTGTACTTAAACTTCTTATGATCGGGCCCTCCAAATTGATCAGGTAAACCGTCGGAAAACATATATACGACATCGTCCTTCTGAAGGGTCACCTTTTTCCTCGTAAATAAGGGAGATTCTCCGTCCTTCAGATATCCTACAGGAAAACGGTCTCCCTTATAGGTATGTATTTCATTGTCACGAACCAGATAGAAACCATTGTAGGCCCCGGCAAATTCAAGGGTCTTTTCCTTTCGGTCAATAACAACCAGCGACATATCCATACCGTCATTGACATTCCCCTCTGATGAGATGGCAGGTTGTTCTTTATGAAGTGTCCGTATCAACTCGCCATTCATTGTTTTAAGTATCTCGGAAGGCGATTCCACCCCCTGAACCTCAATAATATTCTTCAAAAGATCGAGTCCGATAATGGACATAAACGCCCCTGGAACCCCATGGCCGGTACAATCCACAGCTGTAACAAATATCTTATCATCTTTTTCAAGAAACCAGAAGAAATCACCACTGACAATGTCGCGGGCCCTCAGATAAACAAAAGAAGCGGGGAATAACCGCCTGAAGGATATCTCAGCCGGGATCATGGCCCGCTGAATACGTCTGGCGTAGTTAATACTGTCGGTCAGGCTCTTGTTGATACGGGTAAGCACCTCCCGCTGAGCTTCTATCTGCTTTTTATTGACCGTTTTTTCCTGCAATTCCCGGTTGGCCTTTCTATAGTGGCGGACACGATAATTGATCAAAAGATGCACAATAAAAATAAGGGCCAGAAAATAAAATGCAAATGCATAGTTGGACATCCAGAGAGGAGGGACAATGTTAATTTCCAGCTCCAGTGGTTCCTCATTCCATGTAAAATCATTGTTCGAGGCCAAAACCTTTAACGTATAATCCCCAGGCAACAAATTGGAAAAAGAGATCCTGTTGTGTTTAGTAATTGGCCTCCATTCTGAGTCATAACCCTGTAAAAATACTTTGTACCGATTCCTGTTGGGGTTTGTAAACTCAAGTGCCGAAAACTCTACCTGAATATTGGTAAAGGGCCGGTATCTGATCTCAATGGAGCCCCTGCCTGGCCAATACTCATCAGCCTCCTTACCACGACGTATGACCCGAATGTCTGTGAAAGCCAGTGGTGGCCTTTCAAGGTTGTAATGGATGGAATCGGGATGAAACCAGGCCAATCCTTTGGTACTTCCAAAAAACAAAGACCCTGAGCGATTTCGAAACACACTGTTCTCATTAAAAACATAGCCGG
>JAWOCV010000267.1:0-16873 GCA_046483585.1 Marinilabilia sp. | reverse complement strand
CACACCATCGATCCGAAGACAGGCAGACCCGTGGATCATAATCTTCTGAGTGCTACCGTCATTGCCCCTAACTGCATGCTGGCCGACGCTTATGCAACGGCCTTTATGGTAATGGGGCTGGAAAAAAGTTTTGAGCTGATAAAAAAGCACCCCGAACTCGAAGGGTGCTTTATTTATGATACGGAAGAGGGTATGAAAGTAGATTGGACTTCCGGCTTTGAAAAATACGTAGCTTCAAAGTAATTGCCGGATAATCATATCAAACATTCTTCCTTGTATAAAGTATTTATTTTGAACCGGTCATTTCCCCTGTCTCAACGGTCCGGCAAGTGTCTATTGACTGGCAACCACAGGTTCCTCCCCCTCCACTACAGGTTTTAAGTGTAGCATCTTTTCTGAAAAAGCTTTTCAGAGCCAGTCCTGCAAAAGCCAGTCCCATAAATAATATGGCCAGTCCGATTAATAACAAAATGGTATTCATAATTATCTCCTTCCTTTTTTAATCAACAGACAATCAATAGATCGTTAGATTTTCAGATCTAAGATAATCCACAATAGTCCGTTAAACTTTTGCAAAAGCTTTATTTTTAGTGGTTTGAAAAATGCGCGTTATTTCTACTAAGAGGCAGATTATTAATGTTATACGATTGATCTTAAATCTTATATCTAAAAATCTAACGGTCTATTGAATTCATAGATTCTTGATTAATCTGTTTCTTTCTTTACGTCTCCTTACATCAAATATAATTATTTTGATTTTAGGATACAAATATCCTGTTTGATTTTTTTCAAAAACATTCCCCGGGGCCTTATCATCCTTTCCATTTTCTACGAGAGTGTATCTTTCAGAATATGCCGCTTGTCCCTTTGCTCAACTTTATCCTGGGTTGTAGCACAAAAAATGCCGCGGCGGCTCATATTTCGATTACCTCCGATATGGGTATGGGGAAACTTCCCACCTTTTTGCAGTAACATTCGGACAGAAAAAAGAGCCATTACAATGGCCATCAGAATAACACTGATAAGAATGAGCTTCAAAATCATGCTTAGAATCTTTTAACCACAAAAATACAAAAAACACAGGGTTTTAAACATTCCCCTGTTAATTTCTGTTTGAATATTGCAGCAAGACGCACCCAAAAAATATATACCTTTGCCTTGTTGGATAATGCTTATGGAGAGCTCAACCGACACAATTGAAGCGCAATGATCACAACCAAGTTAAAAGAAGCAGGAAGCATCAGCAATTCTTCTGAAAATACAAAGTCAGGCGAGGCACTCAAGTTTGAAGAGTTCAAAAAAGAAGTCCTGGAAGACTATCATCTGGGGCAACTCAGCCGAAATTTGAGCATCATAGCCAGACGTGAAGTCCTGAACGGAAAAGCCAAATTTGGTATTTTCGGTGACGGAAAAGAAGTGGCGCAAATAGCAATGGCCAAACAGTTCAGAAATGGGGACTGGCGTTCGGGATATTACCGCGACCAGACTTTCATGCTGGCCACGGGCATGCTTACACCAAAGAAATTTTTTGCACTCCTTTACGGTGAAACCCGCACCGGCCTCAATCCTGACAACGGCGGGCGGTCCATGAACAATCACTTCGGCACCCGCCTGATTGATGATAACGGAAACTGGAAACCCCAGGCAGATCAAAAAAACACCGCTTCAGACATCAGTCCTACAGGTGGCCATATGCCCCGACTTACAGGACTCGCCCTGGCATCAAAGCTTTACCGGAATCATCCCGAGCTCAAACATCTCGACCAATTCAGTCACAACGGAGATGAAGTGGCTTTTGGTACCATAGGAGATGCCAGCACCACTGAAGGACTCTTTTTCGAAACCATCAATGCTGCAGGCGTCATGCAAATTCCCATGGCGGTTTCGGTTTGGGACGATGGATACGGCATATCAGTGCCGGCCGAACTTCAAACTGTCAAGGCAAGCATTTCCAGAGCTCTTAAAGGTTTTGAAAAACAAAAAGGAGACAAAACCGGCATTCTGATCTATCATGCCAAAGGCTGGGATTATGCGGGCCTCTGCCAAATGTACGAAGATGGTATTGCCCGGTGCCGGAAAGAGCATGTTCCTGTCGTTTTCCATGTGGATGAGCTGACCCAGCCAACAGGCCATTCAACCTCGGGATCACACGAACGATACAAATCCAAAGACCGATTGAAGTGGGAAAAAGAGACCGACTGCCTCATAAAAATGCGGGAATGGATACTGAACACAGGTCTGGCCGAAGAGAAAACCCTCACAGGAATCGAAGAAAATGCCACGAAAGAAGCCCGTGCCGCCAGGAAAGAAGCTCACAGTGAGTTTTTAAACCCGCTCGAAGAAGAACGTCAGGAACTCATTGAGCTGGTCAGCCATAAGAAGTGCGTCTGCCGCCCTTCGGGTGAAGAACAAATTGAAAAGATCATCGGCCATCTGGAAAATGTTCCGACCCTTAACCGGAAAGAGATCCTGAGCTCAGCCAGGAAGATTTTACGCCATGTCTGCGTGTCCTGCGACAGGCCTGGAGGACTAAAGGAACAATTGCAGAAATGGGTCTCCCATGAGATGGAGCTGGGCCATGAAAAATACAACCGCTATCTCTACGATGAATCAAAGTATTCGCCAACACGGGTTACCTGGATTCCGCCTGAATACGGAAATGATGCACCTTTGGTACCGGGACGTGAGATCATACGGGATAATTTTGATGCCTTGTTTTCCGCAAATCCGGCGTTGATGACTTTTGGAGAGGACACGGGAAAACTGGGCGGGGTAAATCAAACCCTTGAAGGACTCCAAAACAAATATGGCGAATGGCGGGTTCGCGATACAGGCATCCGCGAAACAACCATAATCGGAGAAGGCATCGGATTAGCACTTAGGGGATTAAGACCGATTGCCGAGATACAATATTTTGACTACCTTTTGTATGCCTTGCATACCATCAGCGATGATCTGGCAACCACTCATTACCGCAGCAAAGCCGGACAAAAAGTTCCTCTCATCATACGAACCCGCGGACACCGCCTGGAAGGCATCTGGCATTCCGGCTCTCCCCTGAGCATGGTGATCAACTCCATACGAGGGGTACATGTTTGCGTTCCGCGCGATATGACACGGGCGGCAGGTATGTACAATACCCTGTTGGCCGGCGAAGATCCGGCTCTGGTTATCGAACCCCTCAACGGGTACCGCATCCGGGAAAAACAACCCCTCAATTTCGGGGAATTTCGTATCCCTCTGGGAATACCCGAAATCCTGACCACCGGAACCGATGTGACCATCGTCACTTACGGCTCTTGTGTACGAATTGCCGGTGAAGCCATCGAACAGCTCAATGAAACCGGTATTTCTGTCGAACTGATAGATGTCCAGACACTGCTGCCTTTCGACACCAATGAAGTCATCCTCAATTCCCTGAAAAAAACCAACCGCATTGTATTTTTTGATGAAGATGTTCCAGGCGGCGCTACTGCATTCATGATGCAAAAGGTAATCGAAGAACAGGGCGGATTTTATTATCTCGACCACAAACCGGTTACGGTAACAGCAAAAGAACACCGCCCCGCCTACGGAACTGACGGGGACTATTTCAGTAATCCCAATGCAGAGGACGTGTATGAAGCCATTTATGCGATGATGGGAGAAGCTTACCCAAACAGTTTCCCGGGCATCTATTCATAAACGCCCGCCAAAAAACAACTCTTCCCCACAAGGTGAAATCTGGTTTTTTTGCCCGGCAAAAGCGTTTCATCAATCAGGTTATCTGCTGATCAGATTCTGAAGCCTCCCTCCCGAACAATTGTATTCACGGGAGGGCTCAATAATAAATCCTGTTTAACATATCTCCATGTTTTTGCCGAGTTTGTGAATCTATAATAAAAAAATAACCAAATTACTCTTGATTTTTATTGATATGGTTTATATCTTTTATTTGAATTAGTCTTATGCTATATTTAAGTTTCCTAATTTAAATCAGATTTAAAGTAGCCGAAATACAAAAATAAATCATCCCCGCTAACAACTGTGCCCTACTAAGTTTTGTACATTTTGACCAACTGATAACCATAATCATTCCGGTGGAATCAGAAGCAAGGAAAAAATATATTTTTCAAATATTACTTTTTATTCTTATTTCTATTTACGTTATTCGCATCAATCATATTTTTCTATAACCTATAGTTGAGCTGTTTAAACGTTAAAACATGCTCGAACGGACTATCTCTTAAACGGTTAGCTGTATAAGAGATAATTCATACGAAAAATATGTAAAACAAACAATCATGGAAATACTAAAAGAGATCCAAAAGCGAATTCTGGTTCTTGATGGTGCCATGGGCACAATGGTACAAAACAAATCCCTTACAGAGGAAGCATTCAGAGGAGAAAGATTTAAAAGCCACCCCACCCCGCTCCAGGGCCTCAATGATGCTTTAGTACTCTCCACCCCAAATCTAATTAAAGAAATTCATCAGCAATACCTCAAAGCAGGTGCCGACATCATCACAACCAATACTTTCAATGCCAATTATTTCAGCTTAAAAGAGTACGGACTCGAAAGTCTGGCCGAAGAAATAAATCATAAAGCAGTGGCTCTTGCCAGGGAAGTGACCACCGAATACACGAAGAAAAATCCTGAAAAGCCAAGATTCGTTGCAGCAACACTGGGCCCCACGGGAAAAACGGCCTCCATATCACCGGAAATCGATAGCCCGGCCTACAGAGATGTCACTTTTGATCAGCTGGCAGAAGCTTATTCAAATCAGGCCCGGGCACTGATCGAAGCCGGAACTGATATTCTGATGGTGGAAACCGTTTTTGATACACTGAATGCAAAAGCGGCTCTCTACGCCATTCAAAATATACAAAAAGAGAAAAACACCGACATCCCCGTTATGGTATCCGTTACCATCGACGAAAGCGGAAGGAATCTCTCGGGGCAAACCGTGGAGGCCTTTTACAATTCACTCACGGCATTCCCCGTTTTTTCCATCGGATTGAATTGTTCTTTTGGCCCGGATAAAATGTTGAAATACCTTGAACGGCTTTCGAGAATTTCGGAATTACCGGTCAGCACTCACCCAAATGCAGGACTGCCGGACGAGGCTGGAGAATACAGTCTCTCTCCCAAACAAATGGGCGCCCACCTAAAGGAATACTCCGAAAAGGGATTTGTTAATATAGTGGGCGGGTGTTGTGGCAGCAAACCAGAACACATCGCCGCCATCGCGAAAGCAGTAGAAGGCTGCCCGCCCCGGGAAATTCCGGCACACAAGCCCATAGCCCTTTTAAGCGGTCTTGAACCGTTTCAAATAACCGGAGAAACATCGCTGATCAAAGTCGCAGAAAAAACCAATGTGTCTGGATCAAAGCAATTTGCCCGCTGCATTCGGGAAGAACGGTACGAAGATGCTCTTGAACTGGCTCGTCAACAGGTGCAGGAAGGCAGTGATATGCTCAACATCAATCTCGACGAGAGTATGATCAAAACCAACACGGTGATCAAAACCTTCCTCAACCAGCTTCAGTCGGAACCCGATATCGCCACCGTACCGGTCATGCTGGATTCCTCAGATTTCAGGGTGATCGAGAACGGACTGAAATGCCTTCAGGGCAAAACCATGGTCAATTCCATCAGCCTGAAAGACGGCGAGGAAGCCTTTAAACAAAAAGCATCTCTCATCCGGGATCTGGGAGCCTTGCCTGTTGTCATGGCTTTTGATGAAGAAGGGCAAGCCAATACTTTCGCCAGAAAGACAGAAATATGTCAGCGTGCCTACGAAATTCTCACCAACGAAATGGCTTTTCCCCCGGAAAATATTGTTTTCGATCCGGTCGTGTTGACAATCGGAACAGGTATTGAAGAGCATAACAAATACGCGGCAGATTTTATCAGGGCGGTTGAGTGGATCAGACTAAACCTGCCTCACGCCAAAGTCAATGCCGGCATCAGCAATGTATCGTTCGCATTCCGCGGAAACAATTATCTGAGGGACGTGATTAATTCCATATTTCTGCATCATTGCGAAAAAGCAGGACTCAATCTGGCCATCGTCCATCCCGGCAAGATCATTCCCCTTCAGGAAATACCGGAGACCCTGCTCTCGGCCATTGAAGATATGATTTTCAACAACCGGAAAGACGCCACAGACCGGCTGGTTGAAATGGCCTCTGAATACAGCACAGAAGAGCGTAAGCAAAGTAAGTCTGAAAACTGGCGGGAACTCAGTCCTGAAAACAGGCTGGCCTACGCCATGCGTCACGGTACATCCAAATACATTGAAGAGGATCTTCAGGAATTAAAAAAGACCTACGACCGTTCCCTCGACATCGTGCAGGGCCCCCTGATGGATAGCATGAAAAAGGTAGGGGAACTTTTTGGCGCCGGTAAAATGTTTTTGCCCCAGGTCATCAAAAGCGCCCGGATCATGAACCGAACGGTTGAACTCCTGAAAGATGACATCGAAAGAGAAACAAAAGAATCGGGTCGTGCTCCTGAGCAAAAGAAAAAAATACTGATCGCCACGGTTGAGGGCGATGTCCATGATATCGGAAAAAACATCGTGGCTCTTGTTCTCCGATGCAACGGTTACGAAGTCATCGATCTTGGTGTAAAAATCTCAGCCAGGAATATCGTTGATGCGGTTCAACAAGAAAAACCTGACCTTTTGGGGTTAAGCGGATTGATCACACCCTCTCTTAACAAGATGAGAGATGTACTGAAATTACTCAAAGAGGAAAACCTTCAGTTGCCGGTATTGCTTGGCGGAGCTGCGACATCAGGCGTCCATACGGCAGTGAAAGCGGCTCCTCTTTACAATGGCCCCGTACTGCATGTCAGCGATGCAATGAAGAGTGTCAATGCAGCCAATGCCATCACAGGGAAAAAGGCTGAAACGTTCCTGAGGGAGCTGAAAGAAGAGCAAAAAAATTTGCTGAAAGAATTTCACCGGAAAAAATCCGCAAGCAAATTCCTTCCTTTGGATGAAGCCCGCAAACGCAGGTTCATCCATAAAAACGGTCACCAAATCCGGCCCAACATGCTTGATGTCAAATATTTTGACAATTTTGACATTGACGAGATTGAAAGATACATAGACTGGACGCCCTTTTTCCATGGGTGGAGTCTCAAAGGCAAGTACCCCTCGATCTTTGAAAAAGACCGTGTAGGACCTGAAGCCAAACGTCTGTTTGACGAAGCCCGGGCCATGCTAAAAGAGATGAAAGAAAAGCGGATCATTCAGCCCAGAGGTGTTATCGGACTTTTCCCGGCCAATTCGGAGGGAGATGACATTCTGATATTCAAAGATGAGAAACGCGAGGAGGTGCTCATGAAAATGCCGATGCTGCGTCAGCAACACCCCCCCGGGGAACAATCATACACCTTGTCGCTGGCCGATTTCGTGGCCCCGGTAGAATCGGGGATAAAAGATTACTTTGGGGGATTTGCGGTAACTTCAGGACACGGGCTGGAAAAACATGTAAATGAGCTGAAGAGCAATGGCGACAGCTACAACAGCGTCATGTTCAGGCTTATCACCGATCGTTTGGTAGAAGCAGCAGCCGAAATGATCCATGAATGGGTAAGAAAGGAGTATTGGGGGTATGATCCCGATGAAGAGTTGTCTATGACCGAACGGATCCAGGGCAAGTACAAAGGCATCAGACCTGCCATCGGTTATCCGATCTGCCCGGATCATCGTCTCAAACGCGACCTCTTTGATCTTTTGGAGGTAGAAAAAAAGACGGGTATAGAACTTACCGAAACCTATGTCATGAAACCGGCCAGTTCCGTTTCCGGTTTCTACCTGGCCAATGACGCTTCAAAATATTTTGGAGTCGGGAAAATCGGTAAAGACCAGCTCCATGACTATGCAGAAAGAACCGGGCAGACCATTGAAAACACAAAAAAATGGTTGCATTTTGCTCTGAAAGACGAGGATAAAAACTAATCCAATTTTTTCAGAGGAAAACAAGATTTTGAAAAATGTAAATTAAAAACAATAATCTCATGAAAATCACAGACATTTTCAAGAAACAGGAAAGAACCTTTTCATTTGAGTTTTTTCCTCCCAAAGATTACACATCAGCCATTAAATTCGGTATTAATGCCGGACAATTGATGAAACTTTCCCCCTCTTTTGTGTCGGTTACTTACGGTGCCGGGGGAAGCACTCAGGGCAACACTTTTGACCTTGTAAACCTCGTACAGAACGAGCTTGGTTTCACCAGTATGGCCCATTACACCTGCGTGAATGCCACCAAAGAAAAAATCGCTTACGACATGCGTGTTCTTCAGGATATGGGTGTGGAAAATGTGATGCTCCTGCGCGGAGATAAGCCCAAAGGGGAAGATCTTCTTGATCCCAATCCCGACGGATTCAATTATGCAAGTGATCTTGCTGCTTTCGTCAAAGAAAACTATGACTTTTGTGTAGGTGGCGGGGCATATCCCGAAAAACACATCGAAGCCGGTACATTGGAGGAGGATCTGGAGAACCTTAAGAAAAAGGTTGACGCCGGGACAGACTTTCTCGTCACCCAATTTTTCTTCGACAATGAATACTACTGGAACTTCATGAACAAAGTGGAACAAAAGGGCATTAAATGCCGGGTTATTCCAGGTGTTATCCCGATCACCAACTACAAGCAGATCAAAAAATTCGGAGAAATGGCAGGGGCAAATATTCCAAAGGAGATATCAGAAAAGATGGAACCTTATCAGGACAATCCCAAAGAAGTTTACAAAATAGGGCTGGACATCGCCATACAACAAGTTTCCGATCTGTTGGAAAATGACGCACCCGGTATTCATTTTTACACATTGAATAAATCATCGGCGGCCATTGCTCTTTACGAATCGCTTTCACAAGATTTTAAAGATGTTAAAATGATGTATGAAAAAAGTTTCAATACACACATTACAAGTACCTGAGAAGCTAAGAATTAAGGAAGCTATTCACGAGCTTTAAAAAATAAACTCATTGTTTTTCTGCATTTTAATTGCAAAGAAAGCTTGTATTTTATCGAGTTGTTATATAAGTTTGCACTGCAGAATAAAAATATTTGTCATTTTATCATTTTTCGGCATAAATTAATCACGAAATAATAAAGCTGGGCCGTAATGAATTTAATTTATTAAACACAGCTTTAAAATATTGTGATAAATGACAGCCGGATGTTTAAATTGGGCATTGAATTCATTGTGCATCATAAAATACTGCACTCAATTTACCCGCATGCATCCTTCTTGTTCTCCATTTGGGAGAACCGCGATGTGACCGACTTTTCAGGCATAAACTTAACCCCCGGAAAACAAAGTTACGCCTGAGACACATCGCTTCATTACGGTTTGAAGCATTTGATCCCGACGAAAGTCAGCGCTTGTGATAGTTGTAAAATTATCAAAGGTGTAAGTTCTATGTTCGGGAAAAAACGTATTGTAAAAATCATAAAAAGCCAAAAATCAAAACATAAACATTATGAGTATGGATTTAAGTAAAATTTCTGAGACCCTTGTTGCAGGGAAAAGCGATGAATTGAAAAAAATGATCGAAGAGGCCGTCAATGACGGAGCCAATCCGGGTGACATCCTCAACCAGGGTCTGTTACCGGGAATGGACCTTGTTGGCCAGAAATGGAAAGCAGGCGATATGTTCATGCCCGAAGTATTGCGCAGTGCAAAAGCCATGAGTAACTCCATGGAATATCTGCGTCCACTTCTGAAAGAAGGCGAAATGGGGAATACGGGTACCATGGTAATTGGAACCGTCGCCGGCGATTTGCACGACATCGGAAAAGATTTGGCAGCCATGATGTTCGAAGGAGCCGGTTATAAAGTGATCAACATAGGAATCGATCAACCTAATGAGAGTTTTGTCAACGCGGTAAAGGAACATCAACCCAATATTCTGGGGATGTCGGCTCTGCTGACAACCACTATGCCCCGAATGGGCGAAGTGATCAATTCCCTGAAAGAGGCTGGTATTCGTGATCAGGTGGCCGTCATAATCGGTGGTGCTCCGGTGACCAAAGAATTCGCAGATGAAATTGGTGCGGATATTTACGCGCCCAACGCAGGTTCTGCTGTTGAAATTACAAATGAATATCTGCAGAAAAAACAATAATTATTATTTTTTACAGGACGGACACATTTCTCCTTGAAACAAAGGCATGTGTCCTGATTTCCAACATCCTAAGGGAGTAAAAATCCCGAAGGATGTTGGCATCATCAATCCCGGGCATAACCTATCGTAACAGTATTAATTACAAAAATACGCTCCCCACACCCCAATTCCTGAATAGGCAGGTTGGTTTGCCCGGTTTTTGCCCCCGGAAAGCGACAGATTTAAAAACAGATCACCGGGAACCTTAAGTACAATATACTCTGTCAATTTAAATCAAACCGGGGCATACAAATGTTTGAATTTTGCCCGTGCAAAACCAGCTTGATCAATAACAGATATCATTTCCCGATATAACAATATTCAGGATCAAAAGGCCGGCCCGGAATCTCAAAACATACAATTTTTTCCCGGCAAGCCGGCCCATGTCATAAAACAGCCAATAACCGGGAAAGGGCGCCCGAAGAAACATCCGATCAACGGAGACGGGGCATGCAAAGATTAAAAACGCTTTTGTCGTGATCATCTTTTCTTTATTTGACAATAACAAAAAACTATAAACCAATGAAAATCAGTCAGACGATCAACCATTCGACGCGATTCAGAGTCCTGTCAGAAGACCAGATCGAACAGATATACCTGTCCGCACTGGAAGTTCTGGAACGGACCGGAATACACATGTTCCACGATGAGGCCCTGGAGCTTTTCCGCAACAGCAACGCAGTGGTTAACGATAAACATGTGCGCATACCGCCCTACATGGTCCGGGAAGCTCTTAGTGCTTACCCCGACAAAATCACGCTCAAGGGAAGAAATGGCAAACGCTCACTTCACATACAGAAAGACACGGTCACCTTTGGTACCGGTTCGGATCTTCCCTTTACCTACGACCGTAAAACTGGTGAAAGGCGCCGGACCACTTATGCGGATGTAAACAACGCCGGACGTTTGGTGGATGCACTCTCCAATTACGACTTTTTCATGTCGCACGGCATCGTAAGTGACGCACCAAACCCCCAAACTTACGACCGGCACCAGTTCATGGCCATGCTCGACGAATGCACCAAACCAATGGTCGTAACAAGTGTCGACGGGGAAGGTCTTAGAGACCTCTGGAGAATGGGATGCCTCATCCAGGGGGGTGAAGAAGAATTCCGTCTGAACCCGATGTTCGTAGCCTACATCGAGCCAATCTCTCCTTTGAAAAACGACCGGACAGCAGTCGAAAAACTTCTCTTTGCCGCTGAAAAGAAGATACCGGCCATGTATACACCATGTCCGAGCAGCTGTGCCACCGCGCCTTCCACCATCGCCGGAATGTTGGTACAATCCCTGGCCGAAACCCTAGGAGCAGTGGTACTCTCTCACCTGAAGAATCCTGGTGCTCCCCTCATTATGGGAGGTGTAACAACTCTTCTCGATATGAAGAAATCCACTTACTCGTACGGCGCTCCTGAACTTTCCCTGGCTTCTGCAGCCAACACCGACATCTCCAAGTGGCTTAATCTGCTGATGTTCTCAACAGGCGGGTGCACAGATTCCAAGATCCTGGACGAGCAAGCCGCTGCCGAACAAATGATGAACCTTTTCTATTCGTATCTCTCCGGTGCCAACCTTGTTCATGACGTAGGCTACATCGACCACGGAACAAACGCTTCCCTCGAAAGCCTTGTACTCAATGAAGAAATGATGGGCATGGTCAAGCAATTCGGAAAAGGCATCAACACCGATGATGAGCATTTGGCGCTCGACCTCATTGAAGAGATCGGCCCCGGAGGTGAATACGTCACCAGTGAACACACGTTCGAGCACTGGCAAGAATGGTATTTACCCACACTTCAGGACAGGAGCGATTACGAAACATGGGTGGGCAACGGTTCAAAAACCATGCTCGACAGGGTGAAAGAGAGGACTCAGTATCTTCTTGATAACCATAAACCAACCCCAATGGACGAGAACCTTGTCAAGGAACTCAGAAAGATCATAAACGATGCTGATAAGCGCCACTCCTGATCCCCTTGCGGGATATTTGAGCCCAGTGCTCAGCCAAAAGCCCTAGGAGCCTTTCAGCCAATCAATTAAGAATTAAAAACAATAAGACAATGATCAGCAGAACGAATTATACAGCACAACAAAGTCCCCATTTCGAGATTCTGTCCGAAAATCAAAAGGAGCGCATCTTCAATGGAATGATGCGTACGCTTCAGTATACCGGTGCCAATGTACACCATGAAGGGGCACGTGAATTGTTTAAAAACGCCGGATGTAAAGTCGACGGTCTCAGAGTCTACTTTCCGCCCCAGGTGATCAAGAACGCCTTGTCCACCGTTCCCCAGGTAACCGAGGTTTTCCCATGGGATGGCGACAAGTCAAAAAAGATCACCATCGAAAAGAAGCGGAGCTATTTCGGCCCCGGTCCAACACCACCGAACTTCATCGATACGGACACCCTCGAGCGCAGGAAATATCTGCGTAAAGACGCTTCCCTCGTGGCGCGGGTATGTGATGCCCTGCCAAACATCGGTTATGTTCAGTCCCTGGGATCCATAAGCGATGTAACCAACGGTCTGGCCGATGTTTATGAGTTTGCCGACATGATCCGCAATACCACCACCCCGATTATGAGTTGGTCGTTCGGTCGTGAGGGATGCCGCGATATTCATCGGATAGCAATTGCCATGGCCGGTGGAGAGGAAGAATTCCGTCAGCGCCCCAATTACATCTTTTATGGTGAGCCCATTTCCCCGCTTGTAAGTGATTTCCATGCCATCGACAAGGTTATGTATTGTGCTGAAAACCGGATTCCACAGGTTTATAGTCCGTGTGCGATCGGCGGCGGCACAGTACCTGCATCACACGCAGGTCAACTTGTCGTAGCCCTTTCGGAATCAATGGTTGGTGTCATTGCATCACAGCTCATCAACCCCGGCACATGCGTCATCATTGGCGGAGTACAGTCCATTCTCGACATGCGCTACTCCATCTATTCATACGGCGCGCCCGAATTGAGTCTTTTGAGTGCAGCTCTGACAGAGATGGTGCACTACTGTAACCTCCCCATGTATTCAACCGCCGGCTCGACCGACACCAAGAAAATGGACATCCAGTCGGCCATGGAAGCAAGCCTTTCCATCAACGCTGCCATGATGAGCGGAGCCAATTTCGTTCACGACTGCGGATATACCGAATCGGGACTTACCGGTGATATTTTCCAGACTGTCATGGATGAGGAGATCATCAGTATGGCCAGGATCGTGGAAAAAGGGGTGGAAGTTAATGACGATACCATGGCTGTTGACGTGATCAACAACGTTGGGCCGGGTGGTCATTACCTATACGAAGACCACACAATGGATCATTTTCGTGAACAATGGATGCCTACCCTCATGGACAGGAACAGTTACGAGGCATGGAGCGAAGAGGGGCAGAAAACCATGAAAGACCGGATCATCGAAAAAACACGGGATCTGATCGCCAATTATGAAGGTCCGATAAATAAAGTCCCGGCCAAAGCGAATGAAGAGATAGAGAACATACTCCGCGAAGCCGAGGAGAGACAAAAAAATGCGGACAAAAAATAAAAGCACCGCAACCGGGGGAATGATTTATACCAGACGGTCATTCCTCCGGCCGGGGGTTCCGGCGGGTTGAAAAGATCAACCCGCCGGACAATCCCTTTTTCATGCCCGGCCTGACATAACCCCAGGTCACCGGAGGGCCCAAAACACCGATCAGATCATTTCTTTTCGCCTGATTAATGCATGAATTTTCGAATTCAATTATTTATGACTTAATCAGTTCGAATCGGTATCAAACTTTTATTCGTATAACCGGAACCGAAAGAATTCTCTTTTATTATGGACCAATACATCATAGGGATCAATACCGGCGGAACTTACACCGACGGGGTGCTGTTGGATTACGCGTCACGCAGGCTTATTTCGTCTGCCAAATCGCTGACCACACGCCATGACCTAAAAATTGGTGTCATCAAGGTTTTAAAAAAGCTGGACATCAAACCGGACTACCGCATAAAACTGGTGGGCATATCCAGCACCCTTGCCACCAATACGGTGGCCGAAGGCAAAGGAAGAAAAGTTGGGCTGTTGCTGGCAGGTTACGATCAGGAACTGGTGGAAAAATATGGTCTGTCAGACAAATTGCCCACCGACATTATCGGATATTTTGCCGGCGGACACAATGCCCAGGGAGTCGAAATATCCCCCCTGGATAAGGAAGGCCTTGAAGAGTGGGTTAAAGCCCATCAACATGAAGTGGATGCAGTGGCCATATCCTCATACTTCAGTCCGATGAATCCCGCCCATGAAGATGCTGCTTTTGAGATCATTCAAAAACATTCAGACCTGCCGGTGGTAATGGCCCATCAACTGTCCACCAAACTCGACTCAATCAAGAGGGCGGCCACAGCAACCATCAATGCATCACTGGTGGCTGTCATGCATGATTTTATTCAAAGCGTCCATCAATCCCTGGAAGAATTGAAAATCAATGCCCCGCTGATGATCGTACGGGGTGACGGAACTCTCATGCCCTCGGAAGAGGCTGTTCAAAAACCGGTGGAAACCGTCCTATCAGGACCTGCCGCCAGTGCCATTGGCGGTCGTTTCCTGGCCGGAAACGGAAGCAGTCTGGTCGTGGATATGGGAAGTACCACCACAGACATGGCCATGGTTCATAATTCAACAGTAGTGGTCTCGCCCGAAGGAGCCCGTGTTGGAGAGATAGACACAGCTGTTGAAGCCGCCCGGATACGCACCATCAGTCTTGGTTGCGACAGCCGCATCCATCACAACGAAAAAAAGGACGTGGTTCTGGGACCCGACAGGGTAAGGCCTCTCTCCCAACTGGCCATGTATCACAATAATGTCCTTGAAGATTTCCGGAAACTGAACAGCGGAAACAATGGTGTCAAAAGACCTGAAGACATCGAATACTGGTATTTGCATGACGACATTGACGAAACCACCTACCAGACCCTGAGCGATAACCAGAAAAAGGCACTGGAGATCATCAGAACACCCACAAGTTTATCAAAAGTAGTTGACGAAACGGGCGTTTTTCATCCCCGGAATCTGGGACTGGATCAGCTTATCAGTCAGGGTACCATCGAATGTTCGGCCCTGACCCCGTCGGACCTCTTACATGCCAGCCGCAGCCTGGATCTCTGGAACAAAGAGGTGGCCAATATTGCGCTTGATCATTATTGCGACATATTCAATAAGGCCCCGAAAATGTTTATAGAAGAAGTCTTCAATAAAATTACGGACACCCTGGTGGAAGAAATGATCATTTTCCTGGCCTGTCAGAACACCCGGCCATCAGATATGCCCGCTAGTATTGACGGTGAGTGGGGAAAATGGATGCTGCAACAAATCCTCTACAGCGATAATCATTTCCTGTCCATAGACGCCAACAGCCGTTACCCTGTAGTAGGGGTGGGTGCACCGGCCAGGCATTTTTTGAAACGCGCTGCCCGAAACATTCATGCCAAATTCAATCTGCCCGAGTATTTCGAGGTAGCCAATGCTGTGGGTGCGGTGGCCGGTTCAGTGGCTGAAACCCGGGAAGCCATGGTTTTTGTCCGTGACCAGCAGGACCAATACACCTACATTGCAAGGCTTGACGGGAAAGAAACCGAATTCCAGGATTATGAAGAATGTTGCGATTTCGCCGAAGAATCTGTCCGCAACCTGGCCAAAGAAGCAGCACAAAATGCCGGAGCCATCGATTGTTTTGTGGAAATGAAGAAAAAAACCGAAGGATCGGTTCGCAGATATGTGGCCCGGGCCCTGGGTAATCCAAAATTATCCAGAATGCCAAAAACTGAAGAGACCGTCGGTAATGAGTCGAAAGTAACTGAAAAAGAAATCTAGTACGGACATTTTCAGTCAAACGAAAAGTCCGGGAAAAAGAGAGACCCGCGTTTATGAGAATAGTAATAGCATGTGGCGGCATCAAAGAAGAGCTTGAACATTTAAGAAAAGAAGCAGGAGAAGATGCCCCTGCAGTCCAATATCTCAGACAAGATTTTCACCGGGCTCCTGACAAACTGCATGAAGAGCTGCAAATAACGCTCGACCAGTTGCCATCCGAATATAATCAGGTAGTCCTGGGGTATGGCCTCTGTTCCAATGCCACTGCAGGCCTAAAAGCCCCGGCACAAGGTCTCTATATCCCCCGGGTACATGATTGCATATCATTTTATCTGGGAAGCAGGGAAAAATACCGGGAAGAATTTAAGAAAAATCCGGGTACTTACTATCTGACAAGTACCTGGATAAACAATCAGAAAGACCCGCTTGGAAGCATGCGTAACGAATATACCGAAAGAGTCGGACCAGAAATGGCCCGGGAAGCCATGGAATACGAGATCAGGAATTACAGTCGCATCAGCTTTATCGAAACACCGAATACGGCTCCGCGCTATCTGGAAAAGGCCAAAGAAAACGCCGATTTTTTCAACAAGGAATTGGTGGTATACAAAAGCAATGATACGTATTTCCGGAAAATCCTGTTCGGACCTTACGAGGCGCCGGATTTTGTCTACATCGCACCAAACAACGAAGTAAAACAACAAGATTTTTTAAAATAAAAGGATTAATTATGCAAATTATTGGAGAACTGATCAATGCCAGCCGGAAAAAGATCCGGGAAGACATTCAGGAACAAAATGCCGAACATATTATTCAGGTCGCAAAAGACCAGCATGAGGCAGGAGCCGATTTTAT
>JAWOCV010000226.1:0-6199 GCA_046483585.1 Marinilabilia sp. | reverse complement strand
CGGTTGAAAGGTCTTTCAGGTTATTGTTTGTCCGGGGATATCCGTTTCAGAAACCGGTCGGCTTCTGCTGCATCTAAGGGGGTGTTGGAAATGAAAGCCTGCAACCGGATATTGATTTCCTCTGAAGATAATGGTTCCCGGCTGTCGAGAATGTTCTGGTCGTAAAGATATTGTTCCAGCTCATATGCTTTGTTTTTCCGGAATTTGGGTATCTCTCCGTTTTTAAGGGCTGAAATTAACTTTCCGGGATCTCCGTGTAATTCTTTAAGTTTATCAGCGACTTCATCCATGAAAGCGGGAGTGACAGAACCCGACCGCTCCAACTCTTCACGGGAGATGGGGCTGGGACGTCCCTGTTTGTACAATTCCTGAAAATGTTCCAGTAACCGGGCTTTGTTTTCGATTTTTTTCCATTGTTCTTCATCGATGCCTGCGATGACACCATGATTGTTTCGGAAACTCTGCATTTGCCCCCAATATCTGAGCCCTGCTTTCCGGCAACTGTAGAGCATCTCCACATCTTCAATGAGGTACCAGAGCGGAAGTTGGGAAACTTCTGCGGTCAGAATATTGAAAGGCTCAACTTGCAGTTCCTGCCCGTATTCTTTGTGGGTTTTTCCGGAGGGGTAAGGAACCTTTGGGAGCAGATCGAGTTCTTCGGCGTGTGGAATAGCCGGTTGGTTTATGGTTTGATTGTCGCCTTGTCCGTGCAGGGGAATAATCCGGAAATTTATATCTTCCTGATTGGCGAGGAAGGCATGCCATTTCCGGACTTCGTCATCCTGGGCTGTAAAATAGAAGATTTGCCGGCCACTGCGGCTGATTCCGATAATAGCCTGGATGATGGCCCCAGCTCTTTCATCATCGCTGTTGGCCAGGAGTTCATCTGCCAGAAGAGGGGTTTTTATGGTATCTTCTTGTTTTTCAATAAAAGCCAGTCTGACGGCCAGTAACAACTGTACCCTGGTTCCCGTCGACAATTCCGGTAATGGCTGTTCCTTTTTTAAGACGGTGTCGTAGGCTGTGAATGCGACCTGCTCATTATTGGCAACCCGGAGTTCGTAGCGTCCCGCCGTGATCCGGTTGAAAAGGCCACGGGCTTCTCTGAACACTTCCGGATGGTTTTGTTCACGGGTCTGTGCCTTGAGTTCTTCCACTATTAGGTTGCCGGTATATCTGGAAATGTTCTCGCGGTAAGCATCTTCCAGATCACCAAAGGCCTCTTCTTTCTGAGCGAGGACGTCTTCAAGTTCGTGTCCTTTTTTGATCTCTCTGACGGCGCTTTCTATATTTTTAATTTCCTCGACAATGGATTCCCATTTTTTGGCTCTCTGGTCGAATTCTTCCGATCTGGCCCGGGCTTCATCCTCTGTGATCCGGTCTTTTTCCGCCTGATAATAGGGGAAAAGCGGATGATTTTTCAAAACCTGCTCCTTGTTTTCAAAAACGCCTTTGATATTTGAGAATTTGTCCTTCAGGGCTTTATAGCTTTCCAGTTGTTCTGTGATATTTCTTACAGTATTTTTGTCGTTAAGGCTGATGTTGAGATTTTTATATATGTTTTGCAGGTCATTGTGAGCGTTGTCTATCAAATTTTGGTGGTTTTTGATCTCTTTTCGTAGTTGATGGATTTGATTGACCAACTCTTTGCGGCTGTTTTCCTGTTTTTTTAATTCCGACAAGGTGGCTTTTGCTTGTTGGGTATCGCCAATTTCGGGGAATCCGGCCTGAGTGAGGAGTTGATTACATTTGGCCAGTTCCTGGTCATATTCTTTTTTCAGGTACATGGTTTTCTCCCGGAGCGCTTCCAGATTTTTATGTTTTTCCTGCCACTTTTTGACATTATCGAGAAACCACACAAGGCTGTTAAGGCCATTTTCCGAGATTTGAGTGGTGCCGGGTGCTCCTTGAATTTTATTTTTGAGAGCATCTCTTTCCTCTTTCAGCTTCTCATATTGGTTGTTGATATCATGAATCCGGGTTTCTAACCTTTCTTTTTGAGCAAGGTTGTTTTTTAATGATTCTTCTATTTCATGGGTTTCTTTAAGCTTTTGGATCAGTTCGTTTAATCGGTTGACCACTTCTTCATGCTGCCATTCAGCCGGAGGTTCCAGCCCTGTCTTTTCGAAATCCTGCTTCCTGATTTCCAAAGAGGATGGGTCTGAGGTGTTCCGGGTTGAAAAAAACCATACGCCAATCATGATCAGAATGCCTCCAAACCCCCACCAAAATCCCATAAATGTTGTCGCAGCGGAAATTACTGCCAGGCTGATAAGTGCCGGAACCAGCCATCTGGAATGCCCCTGGGGCGGTTTTTGTTCGTTAAGCCAGCTGCTCAGAGAGTTGATGGCTGTGCGGATTTTTTCACTGTCGTATTCGACATGACGGCTGTTTTCAATTTCCCGGTTTAATTTGTCAATTTCATTTTCCAGCAGCTTTTTGTGGCTTAAGATATCGTGGGCCTTTTGTATAAACTGATCAAGCTGATCAACATCCTTCAGGTCGAGTCCAGTCCACTGTCCGGAATCTATTTCAGGGTCAATTTTCCGGAGGTGTTCTTTGGCTTCTGTTTCAAGACCTTCTATTTCTTCTTCGTTGCTCTTGATGTTTCTGGAAAGTCCGGCAAGATTTTCTGTCCGCAATTCCAGTTCTTCTATCTTTTCCGGGGGGATGCCTTCCCGGGGAATCGAGAGCTTGTGGTGTTGATCTGTTAATTCGCTTATTTCCGTATGGGCTCGTTCTATAGCTGTTTGGGTATGGCGGATTTGTGCTTCCAGTTTCTCGATATTCTGAAATTCATCGCCATTCACCTTATCCATCGAAGGATGAAATTTCTCCAGTTTTGTGGAGATTTCGTTGTATGATCTTTCCGTTTCCAGGTAATCTGAAAGTAATTTAAAGAAAGTGCTCCTTTGCCTGTCGTGTTCTGCTTCTTCCTTTTCCTTATAGTGTTCTTCCAGGTTTTTTTCCTGCCTCTTTATTTTTTCCTGTTTGCTGAGCGTGTTGTGATATTTGTTAAAAGCATCTTCGAGCTTTTTGTGTTGTCCGATGCTCTTGGTGTAAATGAAAGAGGAGTAATCGAGTTTGTTGGTGACGGCATCGAGATTGTAACCGCCAATCGACTGACGGATGATCTCTTCGGCGGTGGTTTTGTCCTCATCGGCCACCATGTCCTGTAAAGCCAGGAAGTAACGGTAGCTTCCTGTAGCGGGGGGGAGCCCGGTTATAGAATCTTCCCGGCCTTCGTGGTAAAGAGTTGTGTTCCCGGCCTCAATTTGAATATCCCATTGTTCCTGCTGATCCAGCCATAATGACGCACTGGCTTCCATCCCTCTGGTTTTTCCGGGCCATATCAAATATTGAATAAGTCGTGCCGTAGAGGTTTTCCCGGAAGCATTCGGTCCGGAAATAATATTGATGTGGGAAGCCAGGTTTTCAAGTTTTTGGAGTCCAAAGGGGAGGCCCGGCATTTTCCGGATGTGAATATTTTTTAGGATGTATGGGCGTTTGTTCATTGTGATTTTTGGTTTAGAAGTTCTCCCAGGATTCGCCTGCATTCGTTCTTAATTTCTTCTTTGCCGGTGTTATCCTCAACAGGAATGGTTCTTTCGTCGTTCTTCAGCCGGCCATAAGTTGACGTGTTGTTGATGCGGTCGACGCCGGCTTTCCATTTTTTCAGAAGCTCTTCGAGAAGCGGGGTGGACTGTCCCTTTTCAATGGCAAGAATGGTTTCGGCCATCAGTCCTGCAGGAGATGATTCCCTGGCAAGTTCCTCCATGTTTTCAACAGCCGGAGAGATGTTGAACAATACTTTTCGTACAGACAATACAACGCCTCCTGTGTATTCGAATCTGAAACCTTCTTTAATGGTAGACATCCACGATTCAATCTTTTGATTGTTGGGATGTTCTCCCGTCATAAACAGGTCCAGAACGATGTGCCGTACCTTTTCCAGATCGGATTTGTTGTTTTCCCGGAAATGGTGCATGATGTCCAGAACCACTTTTCGGAGCATCTCTTCATTTTCGGAGCCTGTTACATCGATGTTAAGTGTCTCGTAACGTACCGGGGAGAGAGGTATTTGCTCGATGTAGATATTATTTTTCGATTCCACGGTGATACGGAACGGACCGTGGACCCCTTGTTCTTTCGCACTCATCGCATGAGGCGAGCCCGGGTAAGCAATAAATGGTGCGTCTTCCCTGATGGTCCATTTTTTATGGATGTGTCCCAGGATCCATGCATCCACAGGTTGATGGCTCAAAACGTCTGACGAGACCGGCGCATATTGACTTTCGGGAACGTCGACATCTGCGTGAAGAAGTCCGATGGTAGGGATTTCGCTATGGGGAATGTTGAATTGTGACAGTGGATCAATGTTGACATGTTGTTGAGGAAATGACCAGCCCACAAATCTGACTTGCCGGTCGTCCTTCGAGAGTGTCTGCTCCTCCCATTTTCCGTTGACTCCCAATACATGAACGTGATCGTGTCCGGATGCGTCTGCGACCTGGTTTAGAACGTCATAATCGTGGTTTCCGGCAATGATGAATACATCAACCTGTGCCTCACGAAGCTTTTCGAAGCCGGCCTGAAGGGGCCCAACAGCCTCAAAAAACCGGTTGTCGTGATCTACAATGTCCCCTGTTAGTGCCAGGGCATCGGCGTTTTCGTTAATGGTCATTTCCACCAGGTGGTTCCATGTCGATTTGGTGGAAATTTCATCCGATTCTGCCGGAACGCCGGAGGATTTTTTCCCAATGTGAATGTCTCCGGTGGCGATGATCTTTATGGGCATATGCTGCTTTTTTACAAAAATAATAAAAGAGCAGACATTATTACAGCTCAATGGGAGAGATAATTCGTGGCCGTCCAGTAACTCGCAAAAAACCGCACTAATTCGCAATATCATCAATCATTTCCAGCGTGCCGCTCAGGCTGGTTTGGTTTGCTGATTCCCAATTTGTGGCATCCCTTGCCATGCTCGTTTCATTGATAAGATTCCGGAGAAAGAACAACCAGGAAAGATTTCTCTTATCGGCTTGCAGGACACATTCTGCATAACCGCCGGAAGAATTTGCAGATCGTGAAGGGCCATCCCAATTCAATGGTGGCCAAATCTATTCGTTCCTTAAGGACCAGTCTGCAGTTTTCGGGGGAAGCAGCATGTATGACCGGGCAATAACTCCCTTGAGTTAATCCTGTTTCCGGATCCAGATTTTGGCGCCATCCATCGTAGAGAATGGTTGGATGGGTAAACCATGATCGCTCCTGCTTACAAGTATGGTCATGGCAACAATATAAGGGTCTGATGTTACCACTGCTATTTTGAAATTTTCAGGGAGACCGGAATTTTTTCTGATGAATTCTCTGATCCTGTTTACCTCGGTCACGCCAAAATCCAGGAGGACTTCCCTGTAATCTACAATTACTCCTTTCGACTGTTTTGAAATATCAGCATTCTGAAAGATACTTTGTGCTGACATCAACACATCATCTATTGAAACTTTTCCAGATGCTTTTTTGATTAGGCATTTGGACATATGGTCTATCTGTAAGTGGCCCGGCATAATTTACGTTTACTGATTGTCAACAATAAATCGGTGGGGACCTGGCAATAATGACCCTTTCCCGGCTTCAGGGGAATGATGTTTGATGTTTGGCATGGCCCGCACTATTTATTTTACTTTGACGTAAAAGATTGTGATAAGGTTGGAAAACTTGGTGAGAAAATTTTACAATGGTTCGTTAAACTCTCGCCAGTATTGGTTGATTAAGATATTGAAAACCTTCTTTTCCGGAAGCCCCTAACTCTTGTTCAGCGCTTCCCTGATTTCGGGAGCAACCTTTGATCCAAAAAGTTCGATGGTTTTCATCAAATCTTTGTGGGAAGGGCCTCCCACATCGAGATGGGCGATAAATCTTGTGAGACCAAACATTTCTATGGTCTCCAGGATTTTGTCGGTTACCTCTTGAGGATCGCCCATGTATAAAGCGCCATCAGACCTCATTCCGGCAATAAATTGGCGTTTGGTGAAAGGTGGCCACCCTCTGGTTTTTCCGATACGGTCCATTTGGGCAGCATAGTGGGGGAAATAATTTTCCAGCAGGTCATCTTTGGAATCACTCACAAATGTATGGGAATGGACGCCGATTTGCATTTTGTCCACATCATGACCATGTTTTTCATATTCTTCTT
>JAWOCV010000186.1:0-2854 GCA_046483585.1 Marinilabilia sp. | reverse complement strand
TCATGTTTTGGCCGATTTTTTTCTACTTTTGCTCCCATTACATAAAAACTGACAAGTATTGTAGGGATCAATATTCACAATAGACCGTTAGATTTTTAGATATAAGATTTAAGATCAATCGTATAACATTAATAATCTGCCTCTTAGCAGGAATAATGCGCATTTTTTAAACAACTAAAAATCAAGTTTTTGCAAAAGTTTAACGAACTATTGTATTCAATAAACCGTTAGATTATTAGATTTCAGATTTAAGATGAATCGTATAACATTAAAAATCAATATTTTATCATAAAGAGTCTTTTGGATTCAAACAGCTGATTCAAAAGTTTAACAATATTCTTTAAGCTTTTGCAAGTATTTGTTATTCAATTGTTTAGAACTAAATGTTTGTCTTTGTTGAAATACAGATTATCAACAATATTTGGATCATCTTAAATCTTTACAAATCTACAAATCTGAAGATCTATTGGTATAACGGACTATTTGATCCAAAAATCTAACGAATCATTGTCAATATATATTTCCGGCAAAAAGCAAAAACAATTTCTATGAAGGTATTAAAATTTGGCGGTACTTCAGTTGGATCTGCCGACAATATCAGAAAAGTAAACGATATTATTCAGGCTGTTGATGAACAGGCTGTGATCGTCGTATCGGCCATGGGAGGGGTCACCGATAAGCTTATAGAGGCTGCCCATCTTGCAGCTGGCGGGGATGCGGCTTATGCCGGGAGGGTGGACGAAATAGTAGCACTTCACGAACAGACCGTCAATAATTTGTTTCCCGACGAAAACAGTCGAAAAGAAGTGCTGGATTTTATATCTCCGGAATTTGACGAACTCAGATCAATAGCGAAAGGCGTCTTCCTGATACGGGAACTGAGTCTGAAAAGTCTCGAGAGCATTTCAGGAATAGGTGAGCGGCTTTCATCAAAGATCATGGCACATTACACTGATGCTGAGTGGTATGACAGCCGAAACTATATCAAAACCTTTTATGAATACGGGCGGAGTCAGGCAGACCAGAAAGCCACCAATGCTTTGCTGGAAGAAATTAAGCCACAGTTGGGACAGTTATCGATATTCCCGGGTTTTGTCAGTAGCAACCGGAAAGGGGAGAATACCACTCTGGGGCGAGGGGGATCCGATTACACGGCATCCCTTCTGGCAGCCGCTTTCGGGGCTGGTATGCTTGAGATCTGGACCGATGTGGATGGTTTTATGACAGCCGACCCCAAGGTCATCAGCCGGGCTTACAGTATTAAACATCTGAGTTATGCCGAGGCCATGGAGCTCTCACATTTTGGTGCCAAGGTGATTTATCCACCCACCATTTTACCCGTTTACCAGAAGAACATTCCCATAACCGTAAAAAACACATTTAATCCGGAAGCTCCCGGAACATTGATTGACCGGGTAAAGGAGATGCCAGGCCCCCGGCAGATCAAAGGCATATCATCGATCAAAAACGTATCTTTGCTGACCATTCAGGGGATCGGTATGGTTGGCGTCTCGGGTATTTCGATGCGGTTGTTTGCTTGTCTGGCGGCCCGCGAAATCAATGTTATTCTCATCTCACAAGCGTCTTCCGAAAACAGCATCAGCATTGTCATAGATAGTGGAGAAACAGCCCGCGCCCGCAGGGCCATTGAAGAAGAGTTTAGTCGTGAGATCGCCGATAAGCAGATCAGCAGTATCGTGGTGGATGACGATATGTCGGTTGTGGCCATCGTTGGTGAAAACATGAAGCATACCACGGGTATCTCGGGATTACTCTTCAACAGTGTGGGCAAAAACGGTGTCAACGTTTACGCTATAGCCCAGGGAGCATCTGAATTGAACATCTCTTTTGTCATTAAGGAACGGGATATAAAAAAGGCGCTGAATGTCATTCATGAATCCTTTTTCTTATCCGATTACGCACGATTGAACCTCTTCATGGTAGGGAAAGGCACGGTAGGAAGTAAGCTGCTTAACAAGATAAGTGCCCAGTCGGAAAAGTTCATGCGGGAAAACAGTCTGAAAGTGAGACTGGTAGGACTTGCCGGCCGAAATGCCATGATCTTTGACAACGAAGGGCTGGAGGCTTCTTCGGTGATTGAAAAACTTGAAAGAGAAGGAATGCCCGGCGATGTATACGAGTTTCGCGATCGCATTATTGATATGAACCTGGCCAACAGTGTTTTTGTCGACTGCAGTGCAAGTGAAGAAGTTGCCGGTATCTATCAATCATTGCTCGAAGCCAACGTTTCTGTCGTGACAGCCAATAAAATTGCCAGTTCTTCCTCTTACGGGACGTATCGAAAACTGAAAGATACGGCACGCGAAAAGGGGGTTAAATTTTTTTTCGAGACTAATGTAGGAGCGGGACTGCCAATAATTGCCCCCATCAATGATCTGGTAAGGAGCGGCGACAATATCATGCGACTGGAAGCCGTGTTGTCCGGAACCCTCAATTACATTGTCAATACTTTGTCGGAAGACAAGCCCCTTTCTCAAGTCATTGCTGAAGCAAAAGCCAAAGGTTTCAGTGAACCCGATCCAAGAGTCGACCTGAGCGGAACCGATGTTGTCAGAAAATCTCTTATACTGGCCCGTGAATCAGGATATGAACTTGAGGAATCTCAAGTTGAGGTTGAACCCTTTGTTCCCCGTGAATATCTTGAACTGCCATCACTTGAGGAGTTTATGGAAAAGGTAAAGGATCTGGATGATGTTTTCGAACAAAAACGCCTGAAAGCCAAGAGGGAAGGGAAACGGCTGAGGTATGGGGCACGCATGACTTCCGACGGCAAGGCTCGTGTTGGATTGATAGAAGTTGACAGCAATCATCCTTTTTACGATCTGGAAGGCAG
>JAWOCV010000075.1:0-19867 GCA_046483585.1 Marinilabilia sp. | reverse complement strand
AATTTCAAAGTCATTAAAATGACAGCAACGGCAATCACAACCACTGCCATCACGATAAACGGCAAGGGAACCCGCTCAGCAGCCATCAGCCCATGTTGGGGAGTCATATCTGCTGGATCATCCGGCAGCCCAAGACCCCGGAAAATCGCTACTGAAATGATCCACGGAGCAATCATCGTGGCCACAGAATTTAATGCCTGAGTCAAATTTAACCGGCTTGAAGCTGAACTGTCGGGGCCTAATGCGGTAACATAAGGATTCGCAGCAACCTGAAGGAAAACAACCCCTACAGCAAGGATGAATGTGGCAAATAAAAACAAGGGGAATGAAGGTATTTTAGCCGCGGGCACAAATATCAAACTTCCAATACCCATCAGCACAAGGCCTAAGACTACGGTCCATTTATATCCAATCCGGGCAACCAACTTACCGGAAGGAATAGACATAATGGGATAGGTTACAAAAAAGGCGGAGGCCAATAACTGTGCCGTCCATTCCGGTAAATCAAAAATGGCTTTAACCGGGGCTGTCATCGTAATGATGAAGGTCGTGGCAAAGCCAAAAATAAAAAATACGGCACCAAAAATACTCATGCCGAGTCCGTAACTACTGTTTTTTTGTTCCATAGAATTATTGCTTTAAGTTGTGTGTGTTTTTACAATAGTCCGTTAAACTTTTGCAAGAGCCTTTGATTCAATTGTTTATATTTAAATGGCTCTTTGTATCAAAATGCAGATTTTCAGTGTTATACGATTCATCTTACATCTAATATCTAAAAATCTAACGATCTATTGTTTTTACTGAATGCAATAATACCCCAAATTTGCTTTTTTTACAAAACTAAATTGCAATAATTCTATTAGTTTTATTCTTTTTTTAGGGAAGTATATTTAACCCGGGTTATTGACTTCGTCGAAATTCGTTTCACAAATAATCCCTGTCTCCGACAGCGATAAAGATTCAGTAAAAACTTTTTTAAAAAGTTTAACTTCATCTAAGTCGGGGTTAACCTGAACTTTTTTCATAAGGGAAATAATTTATGAAACGGAGTTCGACGAAGTCAATAGTTCAGTCCTCCTAAAACGCAAAAAGAAGACAACAAAGTCACAAAGCATCGCTTTTCCCTCAGGTGGAGAGCATTGTACCTTTACAAAACAGGTACAAAAGCGATAATTCGTTGACTTTGTTGTCTTCTTACCGAAAATAAAAGAAATCTTTTCTCAATAGATCTTTAGATTATTCTCTAATACTCGTATTCGAGTTCAAAACCGGTGAAAGGGGAAGAATAAAAATCCTGATCCTCAAATATAAGGTCGACCTTACCGGCCCCCTCCACTTGCAGGGAATCCAAATAGAAGCTCATCAACCCCCTGTAGCGTTGCAAAGCATCATCATCCCTGTCATCATGACGAACCTGAAGATAAATTTCTGTTTCTTCGCCAGTTTGTTCGTCGGGATCTTTGACAATGTTAATGTAGTGGGTTTTATCATCCCCGTAAAAAGAAAAGTCAATGTTGAGATAACCTCCGGCAATCCATATATCATTCAGAAATAAAGGATCAGTTCCAATGGTGTCACGGTTTTCCTCATTTATCTCAACGATGTCTTTGGTTACCACCTCCTGAATGCGTATCACATTAACGATGTAATCATAATCATCTTCATCACCACCCTCTTCATCGAGTTCATACTTTAGCAAAACCCGTTCAACCTCATCAAAATCCAAATTTTCAGAATAGTCTGTAAGCTTTAGGGTGAGATCCGAATCGGTCACCACCATTGGGTCGCCATCTTCTGCCGTACCGGTTTTTCCTAATTCAAGGTATTGAGACGGGGAGTCATTGTTGTTGTCCCAACAACCTGTCATTACTCCCATAAATGCCCCTAACACACATGCCAAAATAATTTTCTTCATGATTTTCTCCTGCTATTTTGTGAAACATACCTGACATTACCGGTTTTCAAAATAGACAATCCGGTAGTCTGCATTTTTCATTAAGATGCAGGAGAAGTATTTTGGTTGCGTGTGCAGGTCAGAATTTAGTTATTTTTCCAGATAAGTCACTTCGATATCAGCCACACGAGGTGTGTAATCATTGTTCCACAAACTTGAGGATATGACCATTCTCGCTTTAGAGCCTAGTTTCATAGATCTCATTCCAAGATCAATCCCCTCAAATATTCCGTCACGAGGATTAGGTGCCCCTACTATGTATGAAGCTGGATTTTCACTTCCTTCATTCCCCTGGTAAGGATACAATACAGCTTTCCCGGTAGAATCGCGCACGATTTCATAATAAGTATAGCGGAACCCCACCTCCTTACCAACTGTAACGGAATCGCCTTCTCCTCTCTTCATTTCAAAGAACACGTATCCCTGGCTCTCCATGGAGTCTTTTACACTTACACTGACCTGGGTAAGAGAATCTTCATTTTCGGCAAGATAGTCTTCGATAAGTTCCTGTTCTTCCCGGATCATTTCTTTGGTATTGATACGATATCCCTCATCGCAGGCATTAAAAAATAAGCTACCAAGAAAAATGGTCCCTATCAGCAAAAGATTTAAAACAATATTCCTCATTATCAAAACTATTTTTGTCAATTAATATCACTTAATAATACTGCAAAATAACGCATTTTCAGTTGCCCTGACAACTTTTGGTATCAAATGCAATGAAGTCTTTTCATGGCGATGCCACATCAAGAACTTCTACATCATAAATTATAATAGCCCGCGAGGGAATGCGATCATCGTCGCCCACCAATCCATGGGCAAGATGGGGAGGCATAATAAATTTGGCTTTTGCCCCTTTTTTTAACATTAAAACGGCTTGTTCCAGACCAGATTCAACTCCACCCTGTCCTACTTTAAATTCTTTTGGTCCGGTCTCATCAGAATCATAGCACAATGTTCCGTCCAGAAGATGGATCTGATAATCGAGTGTAACCACCTTGCCTGTACGAATGTCTTCTCCGGTCCCGGAATCTGCAATATTGTACCACATTCCTGTACCGGTCCGCTCCATATCCATACCCTCTTCTTCGATATATTCTTTTATTCTTTCCTGTTCCCTGGTTACCTGCGTACGATTGGCCTCAATATATGTGTCCAGGGAAATTTCTTCACTTTTGCGTTCTGACTCTTCGCGGTTCTGGGACCCCGAACAACTGCTGACCATTATCAACAATGATACAACGATGATCTTCTTCGGAACAACATAAAGAAATGATAAGAAAAAGCCCCTTTTCAGATGAGCATTTTTCCCTTCAAACTTCTGCGGGCTTTTTTTGCAAAGCAATACTGATCTCATGGCATGTACCTGTTTAGTTGTCATTTTCCTGCGTTCACCGGCTTTTTATGATCAGGCAATTGGGCAATAAAACCGGGCAATGTAGCCCTGAATCGTGCTATGGCCTCGTCGAGGGTACCATACCATTCACCACCGGCAGCATTGGGATGCCCACCTCCCGAAAAGAACTCCTCGGAATACAAATTGATCGGGATATGGCCACGTGATCGCATGGATATCTTTACAAATTTATTCTTTTCCCGCTCGGTAAACAAGGCTGAAATATCAACCCCTTTTATACCCAGGGGATAGTTAACAAAACCTTCGGTATCTCCGGGCTGATAATTAAATTCATCCAGCTCATCCTTCGAAATGGCGATAAATGCTGTATAACTATCCTCCATCAGCTCGAGTTTATCACAAAGAACGTGCCCAAGAAGCTTCATGCGGGTATAGGAGTTACTTTGAAAAAGTTCTTTGTGGATCATTTCTTTATCAATACCACGCCCCACAAGATCTGCGACAGAATGATAAGTACGCGGATGGGAAGAATTGTAACTCAACGAACCGGTATCGGTAATAATGCCGGCATACAAGCACCCGGACGCCAATATATCCAGATCATTGGACCAGCCAAGCGCCTGAATGAGGTGATAGGACAACTCGCAGGTAGATGAAACGGAAGTATCAGAAAACAACAGATCGGCTATGCCCGGAACAGGACGGGGATGGTGATCGATCAGAATGCGGGAAGCATGCGTCTGACTCAGGATTTCGGCCATATCACCAGCACGATCAATACTGTTAAAATCCATGAAAAAGAAAAGATCGGCATTCCCGATGACCTGACGGGATTGGCCGGGATCATTATCATAGATAAGGATCTCTCCTGATCCGTTCATCCACAAAAGATTTGCCGGAACTTCATCGGGGACAACTACTTTTGCATCAAGTCCCCGCCGGCGAAATATATTCCACCATCCCAGAATACTGCCTATGGCATCTCCGTCCGGGTTTTGATGAGGGATCAGAACAATGGAAGAGGCGTTGCCAATAAGTTTTCGAAATTTCTGGATTTGTTCGTCGCTTATAATCATGGGCATCTGTTTCTAAACCCGCAAAGTTAAAAAAAATGCCCCACCTCCTTGCATAATACAACGAAAGCCCTGAAAATTGTAAAAGAAAGAATTCAGGTATCTCCTGAAAATTTCATATATTGTTTGTCCATAAAGCCCCATTTGCTTTCCCTAAGGATCGGGGCAAGAGGAACGCAGTAAATGGCCCTTGACGAACAGACTGTACTTTACACTCAGTCCGATCAGAAAAGAGATTGCTACAGATACCGGAAGGGGCTGATCATTATCAATCTAAAACCTCCACACCATGAGCAAAGGAACAATCACCCTCACGCTGATCAAGCCACAGGCAGTAAAAGACAACCACACTGGGGAAATACTGGCCCGGATAGAACATTCAGGATTTCGAATTGCAGCTCTTAAGATGGTTCGTATGCCTTTAGAGAAAGCCAAACTCTTTTACGAAGTACACAAAGAAAAACCCTTTTTTGAAGAACTCGTGACATTCATCACCTCCGGTCCTGTAGTGGCCGCTTTACTGGAAAAGGAGAATGCCGTGGAAGACTTCCGGAGGTTGATAGGGGCTACAGATCCGGCAAAAGCTGAAGAAGGAACCATACGAAACATATATGCCCGCGATAAAACCCGGAATGCCGTCCACGGATCAGACAGTGATGAGAACGCCATTAAAGAAGCACGGTTCTTTTTCAGTGAAATGGAAGAGTTCAGCAGACAGGAATAATGGGTTGTATCTAACGTACCGGCGGAGTGCCTCTTTTGGTCGTAATGATCACCACTCCGTTACGGGCTTCCTCTCCATACCTTTCAATGGCCTTTTCACCTTTCATGACCCGTACCGATTTGACATTATAGTCCGGTACTTCAATGTATGTTTTCGCAATTTTGTCATCAATCACAAAAAGGGGCATTTCCTCAGTCAGTCCATATTCCTGAAGGGTTTCCATCAATTCCCTTTCTTCCTGTTTAAGTTTAAATTCCACGGGAAGAACCATACGGGTAGTGACTTTTTCACCATCTTTTTTGGCAGGTCGCCATTCTTCCATTTTGCTCACAAGCCTTAATGCTTCGCTGTCCAATAAAGGATCAACCCCTTCTTTAATTTCAGGCTCGTGCAATCTTCCTTCTTCGGACACAATAAACGACACTTCTACAACCCCTTCGATGGTATTTAAACGAGCTTCGTCGGGATAAGACATGTGCCGGTCAAAAAATTTATCCGGGCGTGATGGCTTACCCTTAAATTTTGGTTGACGATCAACCTCCGTATGCACCTCACCGGATTGTGCAATACCCTTTTCCACCGGTACCACCAAAAGGACGGCAACCAGAAAACCAGTGAACAAGAACAATCGTTTCATAACAGTATAATTTAAATGAATTAAGATCAATAGTCCGTTAAGCTTTTGTTAGTATTTGTTATTCAATTGTTTAAAATTGAAGCATTCTTATGTTAAAATACGGATTATCAACAACATACGATTCATCTTAAATCTTAAATCTAAAAATCTAATGATCTATTGAAGATAAAAGATCCACCAAAGCCCCGCCCCGGATCAGAATATAAATCATTGCCGGCCGGCAATTTAAAAAGTACTTTTGCAGGAAGATCTTTTTGAAAACAGCCGGTTTTCAAGCCTTCTTTATAAAAGTTTAACAAACGCTCTACACTTTTAACTTCAATAATTATACCACAAATACATGGTAAAGATCATTGGCGGGAAAGTTTAAAACCATCATTTTTGCATTAAACAACAAACATCCATGCAATCGAGAACACAAAATCTTCTGAAGATACACCTGGTGGTTTTTATTTATGGCTTTACCGCCATACTCGGAAAGCTGATCACGCTTGATGCCATCCAGCTCGTCTGGTACCGGATGCTGATCGCCTTTCTGGCACTGGGCATTCTCTTACAATTAAGAGGCCGGCGGCTGTCGGTCAACTGGCCCACATTTTTCCGGCTCATAGGCATTGGTTTCATTGTGGCATTTCACTGGATTGCATTTTTTCATGCCATTAAGATCAGTACGATATCCGTGGCCCTGGGGTGCATGGCCTCCACCACGCTTTTCACAAGCCTTCTGGAACCGGCCCTTGTCCGCAGACCCTTAGTATGGCTGGAAGTCCTGACCGGTTTTCTGATCATCATCGGGTTATACCTCATTTTCCGCTTTGAACCGGACCATGTACTTGGCATCATTACCGCTTTAACTGCCGCGTTTTCTGCCGGATTATTTACCGTTCTGAACAAAATAATGATCGTTAAGCACCGCCCCCTGGTGATCAGCTTTTATGAAATGGGCGGTGGCTTTATAGGAATAACATTGTTTCTGCTTTTGAACGGCACTTTTCAATCCGGTCTTCAGGTTCCGTTATGGAGTGACTGGCTCTATCTCGCTCTGCTTGGGGTGGTCTGCACAGCATATGCGTTTGCCACAAGTGTAAAGGTCATGCACGTATTATCGGCCTATACGGTCGTACTCACCATAAACATGGAACCCATTTACGGCATTCTACTGGCTTTCCTGTTTTTTGGAGATTCCGAGCTCATGTCGGGCGGATTCTACATCGGTACAGTCATCATCCTGGCAGCCGTTTTCCTTTTTCCCGTTCTGAGCCGGAAATACACCAGAGCCGGAAAAGCGGAAGTAAAAGCGGTAAAACCGGATTGATTAATTCTTTTAAAATCAGGTATCCCGTTCCGGAATTTCATATTTTATTCGGATAAGATTGATTTAAAAGGTCGAATGCATGCCTGCCCGGTAGACAGGCATGCAAGGATTTATTACAGATCCTTATTGTAGCCAACTTTGCCAGGCCCGTTTCATTTTAATTCACCTGTACTATGCCTTCATTCCTGGCCTTTAACAGGTTTTTCATAGCTTGCTCAATGACTTTACGGGGGGAGGCCACGTTGAGCCGCTGGAAACCTTCGCCTTGCTGTTTGCCAAAAGTGGGACCGTCGTTCAGACCCAGTCCGGCCTTTTCAACAATAAAACGCTTCAATTTCACCGAAGGCATATTCCAGGCCGAAAAATCAAGCCACATGAGGTAAGTGGCTTCTGGCCGGTGCGCTTTTACCTCAGGCATGTGAGAATTCAGGAAATCAAGAACATAGTCAGTATTACCCTGAATATAACCCAATAATTCATCCAGCCAGGGCTCCCCCTGAAGATAAGCCGCTTTCAAAGCTTCGGTACCAAACATGTTACCTGTATGGAGGTGCCAGGCATGCAGCTTACGCCGCATAATATTCAGTAATTTTTTATTGGGCGCTACAATATATGAGGTACTAAGTCCGGCAATGTTGAAAGTTTTACTGGGCGCCATACATGTAATGGTTTGTTCGGCCAGCTCCCCGCTCAAAGTGGCCAGGGGTAAGTGTTTATGTCCGTAAAGGGTAAGGTCGGCATGGATTTCATCAGAAATGATCAGGACATTGTTTTTCAAACAAATACTTCCGAGTTGTCTGAGTTCCTCTTCCCTCCAAACACGGCCGACAGGGTTATGAGGATGGCAAAACAGCAACATCTTCACATCAGAGCCGGCCGTAACTTTTTCCAGATGTTCGAAATCGATGCGGTAACCTTCAGAAGTATTAACGAGAGGATTTTCTTCGATTTTCCGGCCATGATCACGTACCACATCAAAAAATGGCGGATAGACCGGTGGCTGGATCACAATTTTATCTCCGGGTTCACTGAAAGCATGTATGGCCAAATTAAGTGTGGGGACCACCCCCGGCATATATTCAGTCCATTTCGGATCAATCTCCCACTGGTGCCGTTTCTTCAGCCATTTTACGATGGCATCGTAAAAGGCTTCATCCCTGATGGTGTATCCATACAACGGATGAGCCGCCCGCTTTTGAACAGCCTCGGTCACAGCTTCAGGTGCACGAAAATCCATGTCGGCCACCCACAGTGGCAATACATCCGGACGGCCGAAAAGTTTCTCACGAAATTCGAGTTTCAGGGCATTGGTGCCTTCCCTGTCGGTAATATGGTCAAAATTCATAACTGGAATGATTTGTGTTTTTTGCTTCACCTCTAACAGAGGTATTGATCAAATGGTTGAATACTGGCCGGATATGTCCCAATCCAAAGGTTGAATTCCAGGCTCAACCATCAAAAAAGCACCTGACACAGAGTGTACAGATGCCTTAATAAATATCAAGCTTTTCGGAAGACTGTGATCACTCTCCTGAAAAGTTAAGTATAATCTCCTCGGAAGCGGTGTTCCCGGCTTCATCTTCCACCTCAATGGTAAGGGTATATTCCCCGTACTTAACATCTGATGGAATCGAGCCAAAAGGTTTATACCCGGTTTCAAATTCATGGGTTTCCCCTGAAAGTGAAAGTTCAACGGGATCCGGTGACCAGGGGTCATCATCAATGCCTGTAATGGTGCCGTCACCTTCATCTGAAGATGTACTTTTCAATGTATTGTCGTCCTTAACCACAGCGGAACTTTCACTATCGGTATATTCGATGGAAATGACACCTGTACTCAGGGCCACATCATCGGTCAGGCTGCCTTCAACAATAAGGTCGTCATTGGCATCAGGATAAAGGGTAGCTCCATCTGAGGGACTGGAAATATTGATTTCCGGAGGTGTGTTATCCTTGGGATCATCACCGTCATCACTTCCGCAGGCTATTAGCGTTACTGCAATAAAAGCTGTCAAGAAATAACGAAAAAGGGCGTTCATTCGAAAAATTTTCATAGAATTAAAGATTTAATTATTTTACTTACGTGGATATATTATTTCCCGTATTCATTGTAAACCTCTTCAATGCCTTTCTTCAGAGGGACAGAGGCTTTAAAGCCAAGATCGTTAAGGCGCGAAACATCAAGTAGTTTCCGGTAAGTACCATCAGGTTTTGATGCATCCCAGCTCAATTCACCTTCAAAACCAATAACCTCCTGAACCAGGCGGGCCAGTTCCGCAATAGAAATATCCTCTCCCACACCTATGTTGATGTGGGTATTGCGCACTTCTTCCAGCCCCCGGGCCCTGACAATATCCTGAAAACTGACCTCATTCATAAGAAAAACACAGGCCCTTGCAAGATCAGCGGAATGGAGGAATTCCCTGCGTGGTTTCCCGGTCCCCCATAGTTGAACCTGCCCCTTCCCGTTTTCATGGACGATCCCAAATTCGGAAAGTTTATTCAAAAGCGGTTCATCCCCGGTCTGGGGGTCCACTCCTTCTACGGGTCTTTTAATGAAATCGTTTCGAATGGCATCAAAGTTTTTTTCTTCAACGAGACGGGCCAAATGCATTTTCCTGATCAGTGCAGGCAGGACATGGGACCCAAGAAGATTATAATTGTCATTGGGCCCGTAAAGATTGGTGGGCATGACGGAAATAAAATCAGTGCCATATTGCAGGTTATAGGACTCGCACATCTTCATTCCTGCGATTTTGGCAATGGCATAAGGTTCATTGGTATATTCCAGAGGTCCGGTCAGAAGATGCTCTTCCTTCATGGGCTGAGGACATTCTCTGGGATAGATGCAGGAACTCCCAAGAAATAGAAGCTTTTTGACCCCGGATGCCCAGGAATAATGAATGACATGGTTTTGAATACGCAGATTTTCAGAAATAAAATCGGCTCTGAAGGTGTTATTGGCAAGGATACCACCCACCCGTGCGGCTGCAAGAAAAACATATTCGGGCTGTTCCCTTTCAAAAAAATCTTTAACAGATTGCTGATCAAGCAGGTCAAGTTCTGCACGTGAACGCAAAAGCAAATTATTGTAACCCCGGGCCTTTAATTCACTGGTGATGGCAGAGCCCACCAGCCCGCTGTGTCCTGCCACAAATATTTTGCTGTTATACTCCATTATTCATAATAATTTAGCGTTTTGTATCCCCCTTCATTGAGAAATTTATCCCGTTTCATGAGCTTCAGGTCCGAGTCCATCATATCATTCACCAAAGCATTGAGATCGTAACGGGGTTCCCACCCGAGCAGATCCTTCGCTTTGGATGAGTCGCCGATCAAAAGGTCAACCTCAGTTGGCCGGAAATAACCCGGGTCAACTTCCACCACACAAGTTCCCTCTTCAACCTGGTATTCGGGATCATTACAGGCCCGGATATACCCTTTCTCTTCTACGCCTTCACCACGGAATTCTATTTCAATTCCTGCCTCGGCAAAAGAGCGTTTGACAAACTCACGGACCTCTGTGGTAACACCAGTGGCCACAACGAAATCTTCCGGAGTTTCCTGTTGAAGCATCAGATACATGGCCTTCACATAGTCCTTTGCGTGCCCCCAGTCTCGCTTGGCTGATAAATTCCCGAGATAGATCTTGTTTTGAAGACCAAGGGCGATGCGGGCAACCGCACGGGTGATTTTACGTGTTACGAAAGTTTCCCCGCGAATGGGCGACTCGTGATTGAACAAAATCCCGTTACAGGCATACATGCCATAAGCTTCCCGGTAATTGACCGTTATCCAGTAGCCAAAAAGTTTGGAAACCCCATAAGGTGAGCGCGGATAAAACGGAGTCTTTTCGGTTTGTGGAACCTCTTGCACCAGTCCGTAAAGTTCGCTGGTGGAAGCCTGGTAAAATTTGGTCTTTTTCGTCATTCCCAGCAAGCGAATGGCTTCAAGAATGCGAAGGGTTCCAACGCCATCGGCATTGGCCGTATATTCAGGTGTATCAAAACTAACCTGAACATGTGACATAGCTGCCAGGTTATATATTTCATCGGGTTGTACTTCCTGAATAATGCGGATCAGGTTAGTGGAGTCAGTGAGGTCTCCGTAATGGAGAAAGAACTTCCTGTGCTCCACATGAGGATCCTGGTATAAATGATCGATGCGTTCGGTATTGAACATGGAGCTGCGTCGCTTTATTCCGTGAACAATGTAACCCTTTTTCAGGAGATACTCCGAAAGATAGGCTCCGTCCTGTCCGGTGACACCGGTAATGAGTGCTACTTTTGACATTCTCTCAATTCTGGTTAATTAATTATTCAATAGATTCTTAGATCTTAGATGATTCTTATATTTGTTGATGATCTCTGTTTTAACAGAGAGAGGACCTTTCATTCTTACACAATTACCTAACAAAAACTTGTAAAAGTTTAACAGACCCTTGTAAAAAACAAATTTACAACAAAATAAGTTTAACTCAAGAGACGGATTGTTGAGAAACCTTTTCTCCGAAACCGGCAAAAAATTTTCTCCTCCGAATTTTGCAAGACCTCCCTTTCAGGACAATAATCCTGCCCGTTTGGAATCCGCACCAGGGCCTCTGGTAAGATTCTTCTATCATTCAGAAACAGACAAAGTGTCCCAATACCACTGGATGGCTTCTTCCAGTCCGTCCCCAACTTTATAAACGGGGTTGTATCCCAAAAGCTTTGAAGCCTTTTCCACCGAAGCCAGCGAATGTGGAACATCGCCTTTGCGCGGCGGACCGTATTGTACCTGAACGTTTTTTATGGCCGGATCGTATTTCGACAATAATTTTTTCAGGTGGTCAAGGAGTTCATTGAGGGAGGTACGTTCGCCGCAGGCCACATTATACACTGTATTAATGGCCTTTTCATTATCTGTTGTTGCGGCCAGTTCGTTGGCCTGTACAACATTGGCCACGTAAGTGAAATCACGAGAAAACGACCCGTCGCCGTTCACCACTGGTGATTCTTCTTTGATCAAAGAGCTGACAAATTTGGGAATAACGGCTGCATAAGCACCATCAGGGTCCTGACGGGGACCAAAGACGTTGAAATACCGGAGTCCCACAAGCTCCATCTCATATAAACGGGCAAAAACGTCTGCATACAATTCATCCACATACTTGGTGATGGCATATGGGGAGAGCGGTTTCCCGATTTTGTCTTCAACCTTTGGCATCTCCTCGCTGTCGCCATAAGTAGATGAACTGGCGGCATAAACCAACCGTTTCACCCCTTCATCCCGGGCAGCTACCAGCATATTCAGAAATCCACCGATGTTAACATCGTTGGTGGTGACCGGGTCGTTAATGGAGCGTGGCACTGATCCCAGCGCCGCCTGATGAAGAACGATACTGACACCATCCACGGCTTTCCGGCATGTTTCCATATCGCGAATATCACCTTCAATCAATGAAAATGAAGAATTGGAGAGAAACGGATCAATGTTTATACGCTTCCCGGTGGAAAAATTATCAAGACAAACCACCTCATTATCCTGCCTTAAAAGCTTTTCAATAATATTGGAGCCGATAAAACCGGCCCCGCCCGTAACGAGCACTTTTTTACCATAAATTGTTCGCATTGTGAAAAATTTTGTTTCACACAAATTTGCAAAAAAAAAGCGGCTCCTGCCGCTTTTTTTGATCTATACACTTAATTACTTGGCATAATTAACGGCACGGGTCTCCCTAATGACAGTGATCTTTACCTGTCCGGGATATGTCATTTCAGTCTGGATCTTCCGTGCAATATCGGTGGAAAGTTGATCGGCTTCATGATCACTCACTTTTTCACTGCCAACGATCACACGGAGTTCACGACCAGCCTGAATGGCATAAGTCTTCAGTACGCCCGGATAAGAAAGCGCCAGATCCTCGAGGTCTTTCAGGCGTTTGATGTAAGCCTCAACCACTTCACGACGGGCACCTGGCCGGGCCCCTGAAATGGCATCGCAAACCTGAATGATCGGGGATATCATGCTGTTCATCTCCACTTCATCATGGTGGGCGCCGATGGCGTTACATATGTCCGGTTTTTCCTTGTATTTCTCAGCCAGCTTCATACCAAGAATGGCATGTGGCAAATCGGGATCTTCATCGCTTACTTTGCCGATGTCGTGCAACAATCCTGCCCTTTTGGCCCTTTTCGTATTGAGGCCTAGTTCGGAAGCCATGATCGCGCATAAGTTGGCTGTTTCACGGCTGTGCTGCAATAAGTTTTGTCCGTATGAAGAACGGTACTTCATTTTTCCGATGAGTTTGATCAGCTCGGGATGCAGGCCATGCACGCCAAGGTCAATGGCGGTCCGCTTCCCGTTCTCGATCATCTCTTCTTCCACCTGCTTGCCCACTTTGTTGACCACCTCTTCAATGCGGGCGGGGTGTATCCGGCCGTCGGTCACGAGCTGGTGCAAAGCCAGGCGGGCCACTTCACGACGCATGGGGTCAAACCCGGAAAGGACGATCGCTTCCGGGGTATCGTCCACAATGATCTCAATGCCGGTAGCTGCTTCCAGGGCTCTGATGTTACGCCCCTCACGTCCAATGATGCGTCCTTTGATCTCATCAGAGTCGATATGGAATATGGTTACCGAATTTTCAATGGCCGTCTCGGTGGCCGTCCGCTGAATGGTCTGTAATACAATTTTCTTAGCTTCCTTGTTGGCATTGATTCTGGCTTCATCCATGATGTCATTTATGTATGACATGGCTTCTGTTTTGGCTTCAGCTTTCAGGGACTCTACCAACATCTCCCTGGCCTCTTCTGCCGACATACCCGATATGGCCTCAAGCTGTTCTACCTGTCGCTTATGGGTTTTATCAAGGTCTTCATTCTTCTTCTCAACCAGCTCAAGTTGTTGATCCAGATTTTCACGAATGGCATCATTCTCCTTCTTCTTTCGCTGCAACTCTTCCATCTTTTGAGAGAAATTGGCTTCTTTCTGTTTGAGCTTGTTCTCGGCTGCAACAATTTTAGAATTTCTGGCGTTGATCTCTTTTTCATGTTCAGCTTTGAGCTGCAGGAACTTCTCTTTAGCCTGAAGGATCTTGTCTTTCTTGATCACTTCACCTTCGGCCTGGGCTTCGCGAATAATCTTTTGGGAACGCGATCTGAAAATTTTATATATCAGCACCCAGGCCACTCCACCGCCGGCCAAAAAGGCTCCACCCGGTATTAGTATTTCCATTATTTCCATTACAATCTGTTTATGTGTTATTAAAACAAAAAAAACCGCAGCCTACTCCTGAAACCATAAATTAACCGGACCCCTTTCAGGGCCGGCACGTTCAGGATAAAGTGCGGGTACTTTATTTATGCAAAAACGTTTACTCTTCCGTTAAGATTGCATCCAGTTTATCGTTTAAGTCTTTTACGGCATCTACAATCGGAGAATGATCATGTTTACTTTCGAGTTCCAACATCTTGATAACATACTGTAATGAAGCCATGGCCAGAAAATCCTGGACATCTTTGTCATGATACCGTTGTTTATACTGTAAAACCTTCTCATTAATAAGGCGTGCGGCCTTCCTGATCTTCTCCTCATCATTCCTGTCAACACGCAGCGGATAATACCGGTCTGCAACATTTACTCTTATGGAAAGCTTGTCATCCATTTAATGTACTTAACGATTCAATAGTGCAATGCACTTGTCTATTTCCCGCACAATCTGATTGATCCTTGTTTTGGTTTGCTGAACATCTTCGGGAGTACTTTCAAGCACCTTGGCCATTTTGGCATTTCCGAGCTGCTTTTCCATTACTTCTTTCGAATCAACTGCCTCCTTTAACTGACTGGTCAATTGTGTCACTTCATTACGCAACATCTCATTTTCGCGACGTGCATTACGATACAATTCAGCCAGCCGGTCAACCCGTTTTCCCAATTCAACAACCAATTCTATGTTTGGATCAGCCATTATTAAAATCCATCTGTTTGAGAACTATATTGTATCCGGCCATTCACTTTCACTAGTTTAAATGGCTTCTGATTTTGCTTACTTCTTGCACAAAATTAACATTGTTTCAAAATTACTCAAAATCCGCAAGAAGAAAAATTTCAGGAACGAAAATTTGCATAACCTCTCAAAATATAACGTTCACCCCGGGAAAATCCTGATGAGGATCTTCCGAAGTGAACGTCATTTTGGAGCCAGAAGTTCAATTAAGAGTCCGGTTTTCCCATGGTTCAATAATCCATGGTATAACGGATACCCCCTTTGATCCACCTTCCCGGGCGCTCAAGTTCACCCATATCATAATAGTGTTCATCAAACAGATTGGTTGCTTCGGCATAAAACCGCCAATTACTCTGTTGCCAGGTCACCCTCAGATCAGAGAGCCAGAAAGGGCTGTAATCGATCTGGTCTCCCGTTTCTGAACGAATGAAATGTCCTTCTCGGTCCTGATAAAGAAAATTCCACCTGGCCGTCAGGGGCCCTGCAATGACATGATGAACACCAATATTGACTTTGTGCCGCAGATGATTCAAAACATAAACCGACTCGTAACCTTCTTCCGCTTTTTTGTCCTGGTGCAACCAGGCATAACCAAACTGAAGTTTTTTCAATACCGGCACTCCCAGGTTGCCTGGAAAAACATCTGCTTTGGCTTCCAGTCCCCAGGCATCGATCTGGTTTACATTAGAGGTCTTGTAAACATCTTCACCCGGTTGGCGGCCCCAGTCGATCAGGTTTTCGCCGCGGCGGTAAAAACTGTTGAGATTTCCGTTCACCACATTGCCAATATATTTGAATCCGCCTTCGATGGTTGAGGCTTCTTCGGGCTCGAGGTCGGGATTGCCCTCGTTGGTAGGCCCACTGTAAAACAAATCGGTAAATGTCGGCATTCGCAACGACCGGTTGTAGCTGGTCATCCATTTCAAACGGGATGTTAACCAATAGCTCATATCAATGCCGGGGAACCATTGAAGGGAATAATCAAGCCCGGAGTTCATATTGGCCATTATGCCACCTGAAAACGACCAGTTTCCGGCTTTTATGTTGTGTTCAAAGAAGAGGGAAGCATTGTTGCGGTTATAGCTTTTGGTAAATTCTGCATCAGATTCTCCGGGAACATCCAGTGGTTGTTCCATGTTGGCTCCGATATTGTTGCTCCAGATGTTTTCTCCACGAACCTCACCGCCAAAAGAAGTTTTCCCCAATTGCCAGGGAATGGTTGCATTAATACTTCCTCCGAAAACATCGGTGAGGTGATAATTATGATCCCCGTACCATGAAGGAGCATCGACATAGTCACGAAACAATTCAAACCTGTCGTGATGACGCCGCCAGTAAATTGAAGGTTTTATACGGATGCGTTCACCCGTTTCAAAGCTCAATGAGGAGAAAAAGGTACGGGTTTCTTCGAACTGGTTCGGATAATCAGCTGTGTAAAAAGAATTGGCGCCAAAAGCCTTGTTGGTGTAGCCGGTCTGAAAGTTAAGATTTTCTCCGTTGTTACGGTAGCGAAGCTGATAGAAGAGATTCAAAAGATCGAAGTCGGTATTGTCGATGTAGCCGTCACCTGCCCCTTTGTTGGCAGACATGTAACTCGTGGTGTTGCCGGCATTGTGGTTAAGTGTGGCACCTGTATTGTAAAGACCGTGTTGTCCTGCGGAGGCCTTCGCAGAAACATTGTTCTGCTGTGAAGTGCCGGTAATAATATTGACGGCCCCACTGAAAGCATTGGGACCGTGAACCCGCGCAGCAGGTCCTTCAAGTATTTCAATACGGTCAATGCTGTTGAGATCTACGGGAAGATTAAGGTTGTGATGCCCGGTTTGCGGGTCTGTGATGTTCACCCCGTTGAGTAAAATCATCACCTGATCAAACGAGCCGCCCCGCACGCTCAGGTCGGCCTGTACCCCCAGAGGTCCTCTTTCACGGACATCCACGTTCATCATATACCTGAGGAGCCCCTGGACACTCTGCACAGGCATAATTTCGATCTCACTCCGCGGGATAACCGATATCAGCCGCCCCACTTCAGAATAAAGGGCAGGAGCACGCCGGGCAGTGACTTCCACTTCACTCAGATCTATTTTTTTAGCAATGGAAGATGTGTCGGTCTGCGCAAAGGTGTTCTGATATCCCAGACACATGAAATAGACCAGAGCGAGGGCCACGATCTTCACCTCACGATGCAGTGTATTGAAAATTGAATAGTTGCGGTGTTGCCAGCGCTTAAACACCAGCTTTGGGATCACTGAAAAAAACTTTTTAATGTACATGATAAATGATTTAAATTAGAAAATATAATGCTGCAAAAGTAGATATTCTGCACAAAAAAAACCCTCCCCGGAACACCGAAGAGAGTTTAATATCGTTTTCCCGAAAGAAAAACAGGAAAATTATTTCTTGAAATGATCTTTGACCATATCGTTGGGAATCATCTGTTCCTGGAAAGAGTAAGAACCGGTTTTTGACGACTTCACCATTTTAATGACTTTGGTATGTCCTTTTCCGGCACCTTTTTGCAACGATGCTACTGATTTCTTAGCCATGGTTCACAAATTTATTTGATTTCACGATGAACGGTATAACGCTTCAAAACAGGGTTATACTTTTTTAACTCAAGCCGGTCCGGGGTGTTTTTACGGTTCTTTGTACTGATATACCGTGAAGTTCCGGGGACGCCACTATTCTTATGCTCGGTACATTCAAGGATCACCTGAATGCGGTTGCCTTTTACTTTTTTAGCCATGATCTACCCTCCGTTTTTAATATTTAGAAATATAACCCTTTTGTCTGGCCGATTCAAGAGCTGCTTTTACACCCAGCTTATTGATCAACCTGAGCCCGGCAGCAGAAACTTTCAGCCTTACCCAGCGGTCCTCATCGGGTAAATAAAATTTTTTATCGAAAAGATTGGGGTTAAACCTCCTCTTGGTTCTCCTTTTTGAGTGGGAAACATTGTTCCCTACCTGAAATCTTTTTCCTGTTATTTCACAAACTTTTGACATTGCTCAATAGTTTTTTCGATACGGTTTTCAAACAGAGCGCAAAATACGGGATTTTTCCGAAAACAAACAAACTTTTTTGCGTCTAAATTTGATTAAACCATCACTAATTTAGATTTTGTTCTGTTCGGATTTAGAGAGGCCTTATCCGGTAATAATTTCAAAGCTCAGATCTTCCCTTTTTTCATCATCTGCATCAATTCAATGAGAGCAGTTTCCGATGTGCGAATTATATTTCGCTCCCTGTCTTTTCCAAACCGGTATACCCTGCTGACCACTTTTTCACCCGGTCCGGCCCAGGCCATCCAAACGGTTCCGACAGGTTTCTCTCCGCTCCCGCCTCCGGGCCCCGCAATACCGGAAGTGGCAATGGCATAATCCGATCCGGTGAGTTTCCGGATACTAATCGCCATCTGCTCAACAACACGGCCACTTACGGCACCATCTTTTTCAATATCAGAAGCCGTAACCCCCAACAGGTTTTGCTTCATTTCATTGGAATAAGCCACTATACCGCCTGCAAAATATGCGGAAGATCCTGGAACCGAAGTGATCAAATGGGCCAAATATCCACCGGAACAACTTTCGGCCAGAGAAATGGTTTTTCCGTTCTGCCGAAAATACCGCCCAAACAATTCAGAAGCCGGCTGGTCTTCTTCTCCATAGATGTTTTCCCCAATGATCGGCTTCAACTCATCAATGGCCGTTTGAAGGATGTTTTCGAGCACTGCCGGTTCCTCGCCTCTGCCTGAGAGCCTCAGTCTTATGCGTCCGGGAGAAGGGAGGTAAGCCAGCTTGATCTGCCCGGGCAGATTTTTTTCCCAATCTGTGAGTTTCTCGGCAAGAACAGCCTCGGGCAAATTATGGACAAGAACCGTCTTATGGACAATATGACCGGGCTTGTACCTTGCTTTTAGCCGGGGAATAATATCCCGGCTCATGGTCAGTTTCATCTCGGGAGGAACACCGGGCATGGAGACCACCACGCTATCGTTGTATTCAAACCACATGACGGGAGCTGTTCCCATCCGGTTCCGGATCACCTCACATTGCTCGGGAACCATGGCCTGATCCCGGTTAAGGGCATTGATGTTTTTTACCCGTCCTTTCAAAAATTCCTGAATATCTTTGTAAACATCTTCATTGAAAACCAGGCGGGTGTTAAAAAACTCACATAACGTTTTTTTGGTAATATCATCTTTTGTCGGGCCAAGCCCCCCGGTCATCAATACAATTTTGGCCCGTTTCGCAGCATTTTCAAGGGCTTCTTCTATTTCCTCTTTGGTATCGCTCACCGAAGTGATCCGCAGGACATCAAAACCGGCAAGACTAAGCTCCCGTCCCATCCAGGCAGAATTGGTATCAATTACCTGACCTATGAGCAATTCGTCACCTATGGTTATAATCTCTACCATATATAATTGGTTCAACAGACCGTTAGATTTATAGATTCCTGCCTGCCGTCAGGCAGGTAAGATGATCCATATATTGCTGATAATTTGTATTTTAACAAAATAGATTATTTAAAAAAGCCTAAACACTCCTTGGATGTTGATCAGCTATTTTGAACAGTCTCTTTTTCACAGGGTTTTGTCTCTAAATCTATTAAACATGGTCTCTCAGAATGACAACCAGCAAACAAGCAACCAGCAACAAGCAACAAGCAAACCAGCAACCAGCAACAAGCAACAAGCACGCACCCAAATTAACCAATTGACCAATTAACCAGCCACAGATTCTTCGCAAGTCAGACAATCAACCAGCAACCAGCAACCAGCAACCAGCACGCACCCAAATTAACCAATTGACCAATTAACC
>JAWOCV010000140.1:0-9084 GCA_046483585.1 Marinilabilia sp. | reverse complement strand
GTCCGTAGTTTTTCGTGAAATCGTTGCTGATCATAAACTCCGGCATCAAACATCATGAATTGCCCGTTGGCGGCCGTCACCAGATTAAACGGGATATAACGGGAGAAGGCCAGCGGCAGGAGTGAAACCAGAATGACGTTTACCTGGGCCACCAACAGCCATTCCCCTGTGGTGTGCATTTCCTGAACGGGGAAAAAAGAAAAGAGGGCCAGGTGATCCTTTTTCATCCTTGAAAGGGCCAGGTCGATGGCTTTCTGGCCGACTTTAACATCGGCATCGAGAAAAAGCAGGTATTTCCCCATGGCAGCCATGGCCAGCTGGTGACATGCATGGTTTTTCCCTCTCCAGCCATCCGGCAGTTCGCTCCCCTCTATCACCCGGATACGGCGATCGTATTCGGCCCAATATCTGGCAACGCCTGCCGTATGATCATCCGATTGATCATCGTAAATGATGATCTCGCCAATGGTTTGGTCACATCTCTGTAAGCTGTGCAAAAGTTTGGGCAGATCAACAGCTTCATTGCGCGCGGGGACCAAGACCGATATTTCACTGGTTGTTTTTTCTCCTGTGGCCGGCCGGGGCTCCCCTGTGAGAAGGTTGAGCAGGGCGATCAGCCACCTGGCCGCAACGATCAATAGTGCCGCAAAAGCAAGTATTTCTAATATGTTCCAGTCGGTTGTCAATGCTTTTATTATTAAATGTTCTGTCCTGCCTTTTTGTTTTGGCTGTCAATGCAGGCATCCAGGAAGTCGTTGAATGCCTTTTCCAGGGACTTCTGATCTTTGTCCTCACGGTTATAATCTTTGATGTAAAATGCTACTGAAGGCTTGCGGAATGAGAAGTAGTCGGTGAGGACGACCACCATTTTCATAGATGCTCCGGTTGTATTGAACAGATGCAGGGCGCCCGGTTCAAAATGAAGGGGGCGTTCATGTTGGGAACAGAGCTCTCCCTGCGGATACATCAGAAGAAGGTTCTCCGGTTTCTGAAGGAGGTTTTGGGCGTATTGGAATGACTCGCGGGTGGCGCTTCGTTCGCGGCGGATTGAAAAGCATCCGGCTCGTGACAGGAATTTTCTTGATTCCAGTTGGTCTTCCAGCATCATCGCGTGGAATTTCTTTTGCCAGAGGCGATGGTTCAGATAGTTGATGAAAAAACCGTCCCACCATGAAAAGTGATTGCTCACAACAAGCAGGGATTTTTCCGGGGCCTGAATATCACCTTCAATGGATATCTTCCGGAAATGATGGTGGATCATCAACCGGGAATAATGCCGGAAAAACCAAACGAAAAAGGGATGATGAGAGGCTCTGATCATAAACCGCCGGTTTGATGGATGATGTTAAGCAAGATAAAAAAACCTGTTTGGGCTGTCAATAAACCTGTGGATACCGGGTTGTTGTAATCGGTCTTCAATAAGCGAAATACTGACAGGAAAAGGAATGAGATGAGAAACCAGGCCAGATAATTCAGCATAGGCACCCCCTGGCCGTTCCAGCCCCACATACCTGTGGCAATGGCCACCGGCTCAAGAAAAAGGTCGTACCCGGTCATGACAAGCGCTCCCAGCAGCAATTGACTGATCACCGGGATGCGGGTCCCCCGCATCAATTGGGAAACAATATAGATCAACATCCACCAGTTGAGCCCAATCAGAACAGGGGTTCCAAATATGAGCGGTCCCAGGTTTGCGCCATAGCTATATTCTCCGAAAACAAGGCCGGTGTTAACCCCAAGGACTTCGATGCCAAAACCGCCGAACACCACCATAGCAGATGCCAAAAGGAAGCGGGGGCTCCAGGGCTGGTGAAAAAGGAGCATGAGTATCAGGGATAAAAGGATCGAGAAACCAATAAGTTCACGGAAGAAATCCCGGGTTACCGGTATGGTGAATCCCAATATCCCGACAGAATAATAGATCAACCAAAAAAGATTGATTTTTTCAGCGGTGAGATATTTTTTCAGATACATCATCACTTAGTGCGCGTTGTATGATCTTTGTATTTCTCTCTCTACAATAGCAGCAGAAGCCAGACATAGCGGTATGCCGCCCCCCGGGTGTACACTGCCCCCCGTAAAAAACAGGTTCGTATAATTCCGGGACCGGTTTCCGTGCCTCAAAAATGCCGACCACAGGGAATTGGAGTTGTTCCCGTAAATGGCACCTTTGAACGAACCGGTTTGCTCTTGTATGGTCCGGGGTGTAGCCACTTCTTCAAACAGAATATGAGGCAGGGGATCAATGCCCAGGACCCGTCTTATTTTGCCGATGATGTATTGTTTTGCCTGTTGCCTCAGCCTTTCCGGGACTTCATTGTCCATAGGAGGAACATTGATCATGACAAACCAGTTTTCGCATCCCGCCGGAGCATCTTCTGTTACGACTTTTGAGCTGATGAAAAGGTAAACGGTGGGATCATGAAAAAGTTCCTTTTTTTTGAACAAACTATTGAATTCTTCTTTGTAATGTGCCGAAAACAGAATGTTGTGAACGTCAGTTTCCGGGAACGAACGGTCCATTCCCCAGTAAAAGATCAAGGCGGAGGAGGAAAGATGGGGATGCCTGACACTTCGGGGAGGTTTGAGCCGGGGGGCTGTTTTCCGGTAAAAGGTGTTGACGTCAACGCCGGAGACCACAAAATCACACGATAGCTTTTTATGGTTGGTGTTTACGGCGGTCACAACCTTTTTGTCAAATTCCAGTCCGGTTACTTCGCTTCCAAACCTGAATTGAACGCCAAGTGAGAGGGCTTTGTGCCAAAGGATTTCCACGATGTTATACATCCCTTTTTCCGGGAAAAAGGCGCCCGTGTTGTGTTCCAGGTGTGCGATCACATTTAGCACGGAAGGGGCCAGATAGGGGGAGGAGCCGTTGTAGGTGGCATACCGGTCGAAGAGTTGTACCACCTGCGGACTGCGGAATCTTCTTTTGTTTTCACTGTGCATGGTGCGGAGCGGGTTGACTTTCAATAAAGGGATTAACCGCCCGGGAGAGTGTTGAGTTGCTGCCCGGAACAGACGTCTCACGGGATTGAAGATAAACAGATCGGCCGATGCTTCATAAAGTTTTTCTGCATCTTTAAGATAATTGGTCACATTTTTCTGTGGTTCTCCGGTTTGGATAAAAAGCTCCTCTGCAAATTTTCGTGGATCGTCGTACGCATTGAACCGGGTCCCGTCTTCAAAAAAATAGCGGCAAACAGATGCAAGCTTTCTATACCGGAATTCCGGAGATTCGGTTAGGCCTCCCTTCTTTAAAAGATCCTCGACCAGATGGGGAAGGGTCAGAAGCGACGGACCTGTATCGAACCGGAAACGATTACGCCCGATCTGTCCCGATTTTCCGCCTGGAAAATCATTCTTTTCCAGAACCGTCACCTGATATCCTTTGGCAGCCATTCTTATAGCTACGGCCAGGCCACCCATCCCGGCCCCAATGATGATGCAATGATTTTGTTTCATTTTTCTTGCGTAAAAGTAAACAAAAATATTTCTTGAATGTTTAAACTATATTCGTTAATTTATTAAATTTTTGGACAGTTGATCTTTACAATAAAAAATAAGAGTGTTTTAAAAAATTGAAATGGCAAGCTTTTTCAGACCAGGAAATAATACAAACATAATGTTATAGGGCTGAAATTATGTCATTTTTGAGTGATAATCAAGCGTATTGATGTTAGTTTTTTATTGGTTGTTTTTTAAACAGAAGTGACACTTTGAAGGTTTAAAAAGGAGTGAATATATTTCAAAGGTTGTAATAGCACGATAGATCGTTATATTTTTTGATTTAAGTTCTACAATTATATATATGTTGTTGATAATATGTGTTTTAGCACAAGCATTTTCCTGGGCTTAAACAATCGAATAACAGGGGCCTACAAAAGTTTAACGGACTATTGATAACAATAAAATAGAGGAAAAGCAGACCAATGAGCAAAATACTGATAACCGGCACAGGTCTGGGTGGGTTGGCCACAGCTCTGAGACTTACTTCAAAAGGTCATGAAGTGACCATGGTGGAGAAGTTTTACCAGCCGGGGGGCCGTCTCAATCGTCTTGAGAAGGATGGTTTCACTTTTGATATGGGGCCGTCTTTTTTTAGTATGAGTTATGAATTTCATGAATTGGCCCGATCATGTGATTGGACATTGCCTTTTGCGTTTCATGAGCTGGATCCGCTCTATGCTGTAAATTTCGCCGATACAGGGCGAACATTCAAAATTTACAAAGATCCAGGGAAATTGGCGGAAGAGTTCAAGGGCATAGAACCTGATTTGGAAGCCAGGCTCAATCGTTACCTACAAACCACGGGTGCTTTGTTTCACGATACCGAGAATCTGATCATTCGGAGGAACTTCAATCACTGGTGGGAATACCTGCAGGCTTTGGTCCGGGTGCCACTCAGGCATACACCCAAATTATTCCGTTCGTTCTGGAAAGAAGTAGAGCGCCATTTTGAGTCCCGGGAAGTGAGGGAGATTCTTTCGCTGGTGGCTTTTTTTCTGGGTGGAACCCCTTTCAATACGTCAGCGGTTTTCACCATGTTGTCTTACACCGAATTGCAACACGACGGTTACTACAATGTCCGGGGTGGTATGTACCGGATTGTTGAAGGCCTGGTTGATGAACTCAGGAAACGGGGGGTACAATTTCATTTTAACACTGAAATATCCGGATTTGAAGGAGGGGAAGGTAAACTTGAAGCCCTGATTGATACAACGGGTCAGAGATGGACGGCCGACAGTTTTGTGGTCAATGCCGATGCAGCTCTTTTCAGGGGCAAAGTCATGAAGCGGAAAGCCTTCAGGATGGATAAACTGGATGAGATGAGCTGGACCATGGCTCCCCTGACCATTTATCTTGGTGTAAAGGGGAAGATACCGCATGTTCATCATCACAATTATTTTCTGGGTCCCAATTTCCGGGAATATGCGAGTAAATTGTTTTTGAATAAGGTATCGCTTGAGAAACCATATTACTATGTCAACTTGCTTTCACGGCACAATCCGGAAAGTGCTCCCGGGGGATGTGAAGCATTGTTTATTCTTGTTCCCGTGCCTGATTTAAGGTACCGGCCTGATTGGAGCGACAGGGAAGAGATTGTGGAAGGGATTCTGCAGGACCTCTCGGAGCGGATAGGGTTTGATCTGATTGGCAATCGTTTGTCTCAGACCATTTACACACCTCTGGAGTGGCAGGAAATGTTTGAATTGCACCGTGGGAGTGGTCTTGGACTTGGGCACAACATGGGGCAGATGGCTTATCTGAGGCCTCCTAACCGGGATGAAAAATTCAGCAATCTTTTTTATACAGGGGCGTCCACCACGCCAGGCACAGGTCTTCCGATGGTTGTGATCGGATCAAAATTAACCGTAGAACAAATGGGTTTATGAGCAGTATTGATATTTACAATTCAAATGCGCTGGCTTGCAGTAAGAATACCACACGGCTTTACAGTACCAGTTTCTCTCTTGGTATAAAGCTGTTGGGGCATGAGGTGCGCGATGCCGTCTATGGCATCTATGGATTTGTCAGGTTTGCAGATGAGATCGTGGACACTTTTCACGATTATGACAAGGCCACATTGCTTGAACGGTTCAGGCATGAGACTTTTACGGCCATTGACGAAGGTGTATCAATCAATCCCATACTGCAAAGTTTTCAATTGACAGTTAATCGCTACCATATAGACATTGAACTTATCCAGGCCTTTTTCGACAGTATGGCCATGGATCTGGATCATAAAAACTATGACTCTTTGAAATACAAAGACTATATCTACGGATCAGCCGAAGTGGTGGGACTTATGTGCCTGCGTGTGTTTTACAGGGATGATCCTGCCGGATATGAAGCTTTGAAACACCCGGCCCGCAGGCTGGGGGAAGCGTTTCAAAAAGTCAATTTTCTGCGTGATGTACAGGCCGATATGGAGGAGCGGGGGCGAACATATTTCCCCGGCGTTGATCTGTTGAATTTTACCCGGGAGCAAAAAGACCAAATAGAGAAAGAGATCGAAAACGATTTCCGGGAAGCTTATAAAGGCATTGTTCAGCTAAAACCGGGAGTCAAACTGGGCGTTTATATTGCTTATGTGTATTATTACAAATTGTTCTGTAAGATCAGGCGCATACCGCCCCGGTCCATTATGCGTGAACGCATCCGGATAAGCAACTGGGTGAAGCTGCGTTTGTTGTTTGCAGGGGTCGTGAAGCATGAAACCGGAAGGGTATGAGATCTGCCGGAAAAATCGGGATTTTCCCGGCAAATTATGATACACAATAGTCCGTTAAAATTTTTTAAGTAAGGGGCTACTGAATAAGTCAGCAGACCAATTTTTGAACAATAGTCCGTTAAAGTTTTTTACTTGTCTGTTATCCAATTGTTTAAATCTAAGGAAATATTTATATTAAAACACAGATTAACAACAACATATGAATCATCTTAGATCTTAGATCTTAAATCTAAGAATCTAACAATCTATTGTATACATATTTTCCCTGCCGTAGCTTAAAAGCCATGGCAGGGGCGACTGTGCGGCAAAAAAACAGATCACTCCACCAGCGTCATTTCATCCAGTAAGTAGCCGGCGCCGGCAAATTTATCTATGATGAACAGGGCGTAACGTATGTCTAAGGAGATGTTTCTGCATTGCTCGGGGTTGTACATCAGATCGCTCATCACACCTTCCCATGCGCGGTCGAAGTTGACTCCGATCAGGTGACCTTTATCATTGACGACAGGACTTCCGGAATTACCTCCTGTGGTGTGGTTGGTGGCAATGAAACAGACGGGTAACGTGCCGTTCTCTTCATACCGGCCGTAATCTTTTTCATCGTACAATTCTTTAAGTTTTTCGGGTACCCGGTAATCATAAATATCGGGATCATCTTTTTCCATAATGCCTTCGATGGTGGTCTGATGTTCATAATAGACGGCATCCCGGGGATGGTATCCTTTCACTTTTCCATATCCCACACGTAAGGTGAAGTTGGCATCCGGGTAAAAGACTTTGTCGTCTTCATATGCCATTTGGCCCTTCATATAGATGCGGTTGAGACTGTCGTTTTTCTGGCTCAGAGCCTTGTATTCACTGTATACCGGGTCTCCGTAAGTGCTGTAAAAGCTCTGGTATAGCTCCCAGGCCGGATCTTCTGTGATTTTTTTGAGACTTTTTTCGGAAAAGTCTTCAAGAATTCCGAGTGCCTCTTTTTCCTCTGAGAAACTGGTTTCACTGAAAAGGTGATCGGAATAGTCGGAAATATCTTCATTGTAATCTTCATCGATCTCAGAGTATATCTCAGGATGGTATTTGCCGGGTACATGCTTTTTGTAGAAATGCAGGACTTCCCCGGTTAATTCCCGGTCGATGGGTTGATGATAATCTTTGAAAAAGTCTTTGACCTCTTTTTCGATTTTGACGATTAACGAATCTACTTTATTACTGTCAGGTTCTTCCTTTTGTTCGAACAGTTCTTTCAGGGGTTTGAACATAGCAGCCACTTTGCCGGCTCCGGTTCCGTTGCGTGAGATCACCTCCAGAAGAAGATCGCGCGCCAGTCGTACTTCTCCCAACTCATCATAAACCTTCTCGTACTCATTGATGATGTCTCCGTAATGTTTTTCACGCTGAGGATCATTTTCGACCCATTCCATGAATTCTTCTTCATAGGTTTTCTTTTTTTCGACAGCGTTCAGGATGTCCAGTCCCCTGATCTCTCCCCGCCAGCGTTTCCATGCGTTGGAAACCCCGGCTTTTTTAGCCGAATACTGGATGCGGACGCCGGCATCCTCCTCCATATACCGGTCCATGATGTTCAATTTTTTGGTTCGAATATCAATGAGCCGGGGATAAACCTTTTCGGTGAGCATTTCCAGGTGAAAAGAGGGTGCGTATTGAGAAGTGCTTCCCGGATATCCGAATACCATGGTGAAGTCATTTTCCTCAATACCTTCCAGGGAGACGGGGAAATGTTTTTTAGGTTTAAATGGCTGGTTGTCTTCGCTGTATTCGGCCGGTTCATTGTTTTCATCGGCATAGATGCGGAAAAGAGAAAAGTCACCGGTGTGCCGGGGCCACATCCAGTTGTCGGTATCGCCTCCGAATTTGCCGATGGACGAAGGTGGTGCCCCCACCAGCCTCACGTCTTTGTAAGTTTCATTCACGAACAAAAAGTATTGGTTGCCATGGAAAAACGGCTTGACCTCAGCTGTGTAATCGGTATCTTCAGTGGCTTTATCTTTGATCTTTTCAATATTTTTATCGATTACTTTATCCCGTTTCTTCACGGTCATGGTGTCATCAACACCGGTCAGCACCTTTTCGGTCACATCTTCCATGTATTTCAGGAAAGTGACCTCCAGATCGGGGTTGACTAGTTCTTCTTCTTGTGACATGGCCCAGAAACCGTCGGTCAGATAATCATTTTCCACACTGCTGTGCGACTGGATCTGGGAGTAACCACAGTGATGGTTTGTGATGATCAGGCCTTCGTCGGAAATGAGTTCTGCAGTGCAGCCGCCGCCGAAGATCATGACCGCGTCTTTCATGCTGGCCCGGTTGATGCTGTAGATGTCTTCAGCATCCAGTTTGAAGCCTTCTTCCTGCATTTCGTCAATGTTGTACTTGTCAAGTAATAAGGGGATCCACATCCCTTCCCCTGCGTATGAGATGAGGGACAGGTGGAGGGAGATCAGGAGCAGAATTGGTTTCTTCATGTCTATTATCTGTTTATTGGTCAATAGCTTGTTGTGATTTTACAAATATTTTAAAATCAGATATTTATTCTTTTTATGGGCATTGTGTTAAAACAATAGTGCTTTGGATTCTTAGATTTAAGATCTAATATAATTCATATATTCCTGATAATCCGCGCTTTAACATAGACAGTCCTTCGGCTTTAGACAATTGGATAACAAATGCTTGAAAAAGTTTAACGGACTATTATTAAAATACATGTTTTCAGTGTTGTACGATTCATCTTAAATCTAAAAATCTGCCAATTTACTATCAGGTATGCTGTTTATTGTATAGCCGGCAGATCAGATCTCTTTCAGTTCGTCCATCAGGCGTGGGACAGGCAG
>JAWOCV010000136.1:0-28655 GCA_046483585.1 Marinilabilia sp. | reverse complement strand
TGTAGGCCGCACTGAACTGGTCACGGGTAAGCCCCAGCGCATCCTTCACCGGGTCGGTAAAAGCCGAAACACCAATGGTCTGGCCCGGTACACTGGCCCAGATTCCTATGGTTCCCACCACTGCAATGGTGTATCCGTAAAAAAACGGCCATTTGGAAGGTTGTATGATGCGATCAAGTTGCTTTTTCATATTCCGGCAAAGTTATGAATATCCTGTCAGGTGCGATACATAAGTATATCAAAAGCCTTTAAAAAAGCTAAATCCGGGTGCTAATTTCATGAGAAATTCAATTAGTTTCATAGAAGGGCACAGAGAGAAGAGGATTTTTCAGCAGATGTTAGTTCAAAATTCCCATATCAAAAACACCCCCTCACGTGTGAAACATGAGGGGGTGAAAAATGCGCCACCGGGGAACTTGATCCCGGTGGATTGAAAAGTCATTTCGCGGATCTCTTTTAAAAAAGGCCGGATATCTGGCCTTGCTCATCAATGTCAATGCCCTCGGCAGCGGGGGTTGACGGCAGTCCCGGCATCCGCATGATGTTGCCGGTAATGGGAACGATGAAGCCGGCTCCGGATGCAACCTCGATCTCACGGACGGTGACCACGAAGTTTTCGGGCCGTCCGAGGAGTTTGGGATTGTCCGAGAGTGATTTCTGGGTTTTGGCGATGCATACGGCTTTATCGGCAAGGCCAAGCTCTTCCACAACTTTGAGGTCCTTTTTTGCTTTTGCAGTGTAATCAATGGCTTTTGCACCATAGATTTCTTTGGCGATGGTTTCGATCTTCTTCTCAACCGACCAGCTCCATTTGTAAAGAGGGGTCATGGAAGAAGTGCAGTCCTCGGCCACCTGTGAGACGATCTGCGCCAGCTCTTCTGCTCCTTCACCGCCTTTGGCCCATACATCGGCGACAGATGCTTTTACACCAATCTCTTTGCATTTCTCTTTGATGACATTGATCTCTTCGTCTGTGTCTGAGGTGAACCGGTTTATGGCAACAACCGGGCAAACATTGAATTTGCGCATGTTCTCCACGTGCTTCTCAAGATTCTGAAGACCTTTCCTGACAGCATCTGCATTGGGTTCATTAAGGTCTGAAAGACTCACTTCGCCGTGGTATTTCAGGGCGCGTACGGTGGCTACCAAAACAGCCGCCTGGGGTTCGATCCCTGCTGATTCACACTTGATGTCGAGAAATTTTTCAGCCCCGAGGTCAAAACCAAAACCGGCTTCTGTCACCACGTAATCAGACAATGAAAGCCCCATTTTTGTAGCAAGGACTGAGTTGGTCCCCTGGGCAATATTAGCGAAGGGACCGCCATGGATGATGGCCGGGTTGCCTTCCAGTGTCTGTACCAGGTTGGGTTTGATCGCTTCTTTTAACAGAGCCGCCATTGCTCCCTGGGCGTTCAGGTCTCTGGCGAAAACGGGCTTTTTGTCCAGGGTGTAACCGACAAAAATGTTGGCCAGTCTTTCTTTCAGGTCGTTGAAATTTTCGGCAAGACACAAAATGGCCATGATCTCAGAAGCTGCGGTGATATTGAATCCCGTTTCCCGGGGGACGCCGGAGGCCGTGCCTCCAAGTCCCACGAGGACATGCCGCAACGACCTATCGTTCATGTCCATCACCCGTTTCCAGTGAACGGTGCGCGGATCTATATTCAGTGAGCGATTGCTGCTTTGGATGTTGTTGTCGATGAGGGCTGCCAGAAGGTTGTTGGCTTTTTCTATGGCCGAGAAGTCACCCGTAAAATGAAGATTGATGTCTTCCATGGGGATGACTTGTGAATGGCCACCCCCTGTGGCTCCTCCTTTTATCCCGAAAACCGGGCCCAGACTTGGTTCCCTTAAAACCACCGTGGATTGTTTCCCGATGCGGTTGAGTCCCTCGCTCAGCCCGATGGAGATGGTGGTTTTCCCTTCACCGGCAGGTGTCGGGGAAATGGCCGAAACCAGGACCAGCTTCCGGTTCTTTATCTTGTCCGGCTGAATGAGATGCAAAGGCAACTTGGCCTTGTACTTGCCGTAAAGTTCCAGATCAGATTCGGCAATCCCGATTTTTGCGGCTATTTTGGAAATGTGCTCAATGCCGGCTTTCCTTGCTATTTCAATATCACTAGACATGGCAATTATGATTTTGAAAGTTTCATCAGTATAAAAAGTTATTGGTTTGATGCCTGCCTGTTGGCAGACAGGGAACTTGCCTGCCTACCGGTCAGGCAGGCATGCAAGGATTTATACATATGCTGGTTGTGGCAAACTTTGTCATGCTTGTTTCATCACAAAAAGTGATATGAAGATATGTAGAATTATTGAAACGTCAAAAAATATGCGGAAACCTCTCATCGGCGTATGTCATGAGACACCGGTTTCGGTCGGCAGTTTGCTCAAAAACATCCCCTGTATCAGAAAAACACGCTGCCAGTTTGTTTAGAGGTTTAGGCTTAAACCAGTCCTTCTTTCACCAGATGTTCAGCGATTTGGACAGCATTGAGAGCGGCTCCTTTCCGGATCTGATCGGCTACGGCCCAGAAGGTTAGTCCGTTTGGATTGGCCAGATCGGCCCGGATCCGGCCTACGTAAACGTCATCTTCCCCGGAGAGGAACAATGGCATGGGGTACTCGTTGTTGCCGGGATCGTCCATCACTTTTATGCCCTTTGCTTTTGCAAATCCTTCACGGGCTTCCTCAACGCTGACTGGCCGTTCGGTCTCAACCCAGATGGCTTCGGAATGGGCGCGCATGATGGGAATACGGACGCACATGGCGCTTACCTGAACATCGGAGTGCATGATCTTCCGTGTTTCGTTGTACATCTTCATCTCTTCCTTGGTGTAACCGTTATCGGTAAACACATCCACATGGGGAATGATGTTCATGGCAAGCTGGTGCTGGAACTCCTTTACATTCGGCTCCTGGCCTTCGACGATCTGCCTGAACTGGTTTTCAAGCTCCTGCATTCCGCTGGCACCTGATCCGCTGGCAGCCTGGTAAGTGGCAACATGAACGCGGCGGATGTGAGAAATGTTTTCAATGGCTTTCAGAGCTACAACCATCTGTATGGTGGTACAGTTGGGATTGGCGATCACATTCCGGGGACGATTGGCGCAATCGGCGGCATTCACTTCCGGTACGACCAGTGGTACGTCCTCGTCGAGACGGAAAGCGCTGGAATTGTCGATCATGATCGTGCCGTGTTTCGTGATCGTTTTTTCAAATGCTTTGGATGTCCCGCCACCCGCACTGGTGAGGGCTATGTCGATGTCCTTGAAATCGTCGTTGTGCTGAAGTTCTTTGACCACCAACTCTTTTCCTCTGAAGGTGTATTTGTTTCCGGCACTCCGGGCCGATCCGAAAAGGACCAGCTCTTCAACGGGGAGGTCCCGGGTTTCAAGTATTCTCAAAAATTCCTGTCCTACGGCACCGCTGGCTCCTACAATGGCAACTTTCATAGTATATCTGATTTGATTTGTATTTCACAAATTTATTTTTTTATCTTGCAAATGCTGGGTTTATTCAAATAAGATGACCGAAATATGCATGTTTTCTCAGGTTTTTTCAAATGGCAAAGGTCTGAAGAAAGATGTCAGAAAAAATTTCGGCGCATCGCCAATTTTGTTCGCATCGTTAATATGATGATGGTGTCTGTTATTCCCCGGGGGGAATAATGTGTTCAAAGGTCACAAAATTAATACTTTTAAGAAATAAACCCTAATCAAATGAGACCCTCCCTTATTTTCATTCTCTTTATTCAGGTTTTTCCCGTTCTTGCACAAGTCAATGACAATGGTGTTTTTATGGATTTTCCGGAATCCTGGACCGGCGACACGGCTCATTTCGTTTTTCATCCAGGCGAAGAGGAACTTCAGCTCAACGCACCCCGCGAAACGGGCGAAGCTTTTATTTTTACAGGGACCAATGTTATTGAAGATGCAAAATGGGAAACCGGCTTTCATCTGGACTTCAATCCTTCGTCGGCCAACTATTTACAAATCTATCTGGCCACCGACGGAGATGAGGATTTTCAAAACGGTTTTTATCTGGTAGCCGGAACCACAGCCGACAACATTTCTCTTTGGGAACGGCGGAGTGGGGAAGATCGCCTCCTGATCGAGGGAGAAGAGGACCGTCTGGACCGTTCTCCGGCCATTGCCAACATCAGGGTTACTCGCCGGCGTGGCGGTTACTGGAGCCTGGAAACCGATACGGGTGACGGATGGCAGAAAGAGGGGGAGATCCGCAGTATTTTCGGCTTTGCTCCGGCCAGTCTGGGGGTAAGTTGTCATTATACCAAAACGCGTTGCGATAAATTTTTCATCACGTCTTTTTCGGTTTCGGGAGAGGCCTATCGTGATACAATTCCGCCTCATGTTCAAAGTCTGGAAGTTATAAATGGTCACACGCTGGAAGTGGCTTTTTCGGAAGCGGTGGATGAAAACGAATGCCGGCCCCGGGTCACCTCTATGCCCGGAGAATCAGGTATTCACGAAATTTTTTATGACGAGGCCCGTCGGGAGGCGACCATTCATCTTGACACACAACTTTCCGATACCGATGACGGCCGCATTGTTCTGGGCGGTTGGTGCGATTCAGAGGGCAATGTGATGGCCGACACCTCCTTTTCCTATTCATACCTGTCTCCCGGAGTTACGGAGTGGCAAGCTGAGGATTATCGACACATCAGGCTCTGTTTTAACCGGGATATTGATGAGAAGATTGTCAGCCCCGGTTGTGTCTCTTTCAGCGATACAACTCTTTCAGCCGGAGACGTTGCATCGGCCGGAGACAATTGTTTTACAGTCGTCCTGCAGGATGACCTCCCGGATGCCCGCGAAGTGGATGTTTACCTCCGTGATGTGGTCCTTCCGGCGGGGGATACTGTTCCCTCCGGCCCCTATCCTGTTTATTATCATGAGGCCGGCGCTCACGATCTTGTGATCACCGAGATTATGCACGATCCATCCCCGCCTGCATTGCTTCCTGAAGTGGAATATATTGAATTGTTTAATCGTTCCGATTTGCCGGTTGACCTGAACAATATGACTTTACATGTGAATTCGGACGAAAATCGTATGCCGGAATATGTCGTTTTCCCGGGGGAATATGTTGTGCTTTACCGAAAGGGGGATGCCGGTTTTCCAAACGGGTTACCGCTTGACAAATGGCATGCCCTTACCAATAAAGGTGGGGAGATTGTTCTTCGAAATCCTTCGGGAGAGGTTGTGACCGCGTTCAGATATCCCGGAACGATGAACGGAGACAGCTATAAAAAGCAGGGAGGATGGTCGTATGAGGTGATCGACCCGGATAACCTTTCGGGAAGTCTCAGTAACTGGGTCTATTGTCAGAACGAGAAGGGTGGTACGCCGGGTGAGGAAAACTCGGTCGACGGTCCGAACCCGGATGCGGTCCCTCCCCTTTTGAGGGATGCGTGGCTTGAAAACGACTCCGTACTGGTTCTTGATTTTGGGGAACCGGTGGATAACATTTCCGGTAAAAATGATGTCGTAAGGCCGGCCGGTCCAAAATTGGTTTGTGATACGCTGACACTGGAACCGGTTTTTGGAGATAGGTTATATGTTAATTTTAAGGACGTTTTGGATCCCGATCAGGTTGAGACTCTTGAGATAACCAGCCATCTCACTGACCTGGCCGGAAATCATTTCGAGGGACCCGATACTTTGCGATTCGGACGTCCCGGAGCGGTCGACAGTTTCGACATTGTGATCAATGAATTGCTGTTTGACCCGCCTGCTGAGGGGGGTGATTACGTGGAATTATACAATCGTTCCTCACGGATAGCCGATCTTGACAGTCTTTGTCTGGCACGAGATTCCGATGACGGATCTCCTGGAAAGCTTGTCCCCTTGAGTGACCGTACACGGTGGTTTCTTCCCGGCCAGCACCTTTGTTTTGCAGCTGAACCCGGTTGGGCGGAAGAATATTTTGAATGTGCCGAACCTTCTTATTTGAGAGCTTTGCCGGGGCTTCCCAATTATGTCAACGACGGAGGCATTGTTTTTTTGACCAGGCGAAATGGGAGATTGATTGATCGGTTCGACTATTCACCCGGGCTTCATTTTTCGTTACTCTCTGAAACCAAAGCGGTAGCCCTGGAACGAACAAACCCGGATTCTCCCACGAACAGCCCTTCCACATGGCATTCAGCATCCTCAACCGTCAATTACGGAACACCTGCGGGTCCCAACTCCCAGTTAACCGAGGCTCCGGACTCTGTTAAAGAGCCGCTTTTTGAACTGTCTCCCGATATTTTCACCCCCGATATGGACGGTATGGATGATCGTTTAATCATTTCATATGCCTTCGGGGAACCCGGCTTTAAAGGAACTTTCGTGGTTTATGATGCCGAAGGCCGGCTTGTCAGGGAATTGGTCAATAACCGCAGTCTCGGTACGTCTGGACAGATCTCATGGGACGGTACCGATGCCAGGGGAAGTCTTTGCCCGCCGGGGATATATATTGTGTGGGCACGTGTTTTCAATGCCCGGGGAGCAGTAAAAGAATATAAGGCAAGTTGTGTGTTAGGAACCGAGACGCCGGGAGAGTGAATTAAAGTCCATCATGTCGGAGGCTTCGTTTTTGTCTTCCGGAAATAACTTTCAAAAAATTCCAGAGCCCCGAAGCCCTTACAGAGATCTCCGAAACCGATCCGGCATCGGCAGCCGAAATCCGTTTTAAACGGAAGGGGTCGGTGCCGGGACCATTCACGCCGGGTTCGAGGGTAACCGCAGCTTTGAAACCCGCTTTTTTGCATAATCGGATATCCCGCTCGCTATATTCCCCATTCGGAAAAGAGATGATCTCACATGGCCGGCCGGTCAATTCTTCAATGGTGGTTTTGGATAGGTTGATCTCCCGGGCGGCCAATGCATCTGAGCAGCGGGGAAGTATGGGGTGGAACATGGTGTGTGACCCGAAAGTTACCAGTCCGCCGGCCTGCATATCTTGTATCTCCGTTTTGTTCAGCATAAGGCGGTTGTCGAATTCCCTGGTCTCCTCAAAACCTTTTTGTTTCAGGTACGCTTTTTTAGCAGCGTCCGACATGGTTTTAAGTTCCTGCTTTATTTTTTTGTCTGTAACTTCCCAAAACCAGGGGTGCCTGTTGGTATTGGCGATGCCGGCCGTTAAAAAAATGGTCACCGGTAGCTGATGCTTCTCAATGACGGGCAAAAGAGAATAGTTATCGGCCCAGCCGTCATCAAAAGTCAGGACAAGAGATCGGGGGAGGATAGAGGTCCCCTCAATATATTGCGACAAAGGAATGATATTGTATTTCTGTTTCAACCAGCGGGTGATTTTTTCAAAATGACCGGGGGCAGGGCGGTGAAAAGCCAGAATGGTCGTTTTGTTTCGCTGGAGGGTTTTTCTCAGGATCGAAGGGAAACCTGAATATCTGAGATCGAAGAAAAAAAGTTTTTTTATCAGGGGCATTGTACGGTTTTTAGTATTCATTTTGGTTTAACGGGAAAGAAACTGTCACAGTGGTTCCTTCATTTCTGACGGAAAACATCTCTATGGTTCCGTTCAGGAGTAAAGCAAGACCCCGGGCATTTGTCAGCCCGATACCGGCGCCCTCATAGACACGGCTTCGGTCTTCCGTCACTTTACAAAACTTGCGAAAGGCCATTTCAGTTTTGTTCTGTGAAATGCCGATGCCGCTGTCTGAAACGCTGATCTCATGGTGATGTTCTGTCTGGCGACAGACCAGTGTTATCCCCCCGCTATCAGTGAATTTGAATGCATTGTCAAGCAAATACCGCACCAGCCATTTAAGCAGATTCGGATCGCTGTACATGTAAGCCTCACAATTGTCCGAGAGAACCCGGAAATACAGATGCGGCTTTTCCTTTTGACGGCGGGATTCGAATTCACCATTGAGTTGCCCCAGTACTTCACGGATTTTGAACCGGGTTTTTTTGACAGGCGTCTGGTCCTTTTCCAACTGGGAAAAGAGAAGGGTGTCTTCAATAAACCTCACCAACTGATTGCTGTTGAAGGCAATGTGTTCGAAAAACTCTTTCCGTTCTTTTGCTGTTGATTCCGGATCGGCCATCAACTCCGAGAAGCCCACAATGGCCATCATAGGGGTGCGGATCTCGTGGCTGAGATTTTCCAGAAAAGAAGATTTAAGACTGTCGGATTCCTGGGCACGCTCTTTTTCAATGGTCAGCTTTTTCTGAACATCCTGAAGCTCGTTGAATGACTTTTGCATAGAGGCCATCATCTGATTAAAATGGTCAGCGAGTTCACGCATTTCGTCATTGGTCCGGATATTGGCGCGCACATTGAGATCTCCGTTGGTGGCAAGTCTGAATTTTTCGAGAAGCGATTTGACCGGATTGGTGATGTATTTACTGAAAGAGAGGGCCAGAACGAGGGCGATGAGGAATACCGACACGAAAATGATCAGTAATGTGTAAAAGAGACGATTGACACCGGCAAATATTTCTTCCCGCGGGACGGCCAGGGCTATTGTCCACCCGTTTTTCAAACGCTCATATGAAGTGGCATAATCTGTGTTCTCTAATTTCAAAAAAAGAAAATCGGATGAGGTTTCTTCGATCCGTGAAGAAAGTTTTGATAATGCCATTTTACTGTTGTTACCGGGAATACTCGAGTAAACCAGTTCCTGCTTATCATCAAACAGAAGCGTGTATCCTCTTTCAAATGTATGTAAAGTGTCAAGATATCCGGCCAGTTGGTTAAAATTGAAATCGGAACCAAGCACGGCCACCATTAAAGAATCCATATAAACGGCTCTGGCATAAGAAATAACGGTCATGTTCCATTCGTTCCAGTAGTAAGGACGAGTCCATCCTTCACCTCTTTTCTTTGCCAGATTCCACCACTGCATATGAGGGGCGGAAAGATTTTGATCCCGGATGCTGTATTGTGGGTTCCTGTTGTAATTTCCGGATCCGTTCCTGTCGTAAAAACTGATCGTGTGTTCCCCTTTGACGTGTTCGGTGTTAAAAACCAGCCAGAGACTCATGGGACGCATCAAATGAAGGATCTCTGTTACTTCGGGTATGAAATCGGATTTAAACTGTTCGAGGTCCGGCTCACTTCTGAGATCTTCATCCGGGTCAAAAGAACTGCGAAAGGCCGCTTCGAGAGCCTGACAAACGTCCTCCATGTGGTCGGTTTGATTCTCGAAATCTTTGACAGCCAAGCGGGTGGATTGACGCATCTGATGGATGGCATCCTCCCGAACTTTTTCGCGTGCAAAATAGATGCCCGGAAACCCGGCCAGTAACATGGCCGTGGCCACCAGGACGACCATTAAAGCGATCAATTTCCTTCTGAATCCATACATTATTGGTACCCGGTTTTATGAGGAACACAGAGATATCCAATTTAATAAAAAATGTTTAGTGCTGCTAATATAATGCTGCTAATATTTCGCATTCCTCATTAGCGGATGTATTCTCAGGAAAGAAAGGATCCATAACGGCTTATTGATCCCTGAAATGCATCAGCCTGCTGATGTATTTGCCGATGATGTCAAATTCCAGATTGACCACTGTTCCCTCTTTGATCTGATGAAAGTTGGTGTATTCGTAGGTATAAGGAATAATGGCCACAGAAAAACGGTCATCTTTGCTGTTAACCACTGTAAGGCTGACTCCGTTCACACAAACCGATCCTTTTTCTACAGTCATGTACCCTTCCGCCGCTTTTTCGCGGTCCAGATCATACTGAAAGGTGAAGTACCAACTCCCGTCGGTTTCTTTTACTTCTGTGCAGCGGGCTGTCTGATCTACGTGTCCCTGGACAATGTGCCCGTCAAGCCTTCCGTTCATTGGCATGCTCCTTTCCAGGTTTACTTTGTCGCCCGTTCTCAGATATCCCAGGTTTGATTTTTCAAGGGTTTCCTGTATGGCTGTGACGGTATAGGCGTTGCCTTCCTTTTTTACCACTGTGAGACAAACCCCGTTGTGCGAAATGCTTTGGTCGATCTTCAGCTCATCAGTAAATGAGCATTCCAGGGTAAGGTGAACATTTCCCTTCTCTTTTTCAACGGCCCTGACCGTTGCTGCTTCTTCAACGATTCCTGAAAACATAAATTATGAATGATTTTTAGTTGGTTTAAACAAACAGAATTGGGTAAACATTAGAAATTGCTAAATTAGGAACATTTTTCGTAGAAAAACAACTTGTTTATGTCTGAAACCATTAAATGCCGTTATTTGGGTGATCTGCGCGTTGAGAACACGCATGTACAATCAGGGACGCATTTGATTACCGATGCACCCGTTGACAACCGTGGAAAAGGGCAGTCTTTTTCACCCACCGATTTGCTGGCTGCCTCGCTGGGAAGTTGCATTATGACAATCATGGGTATAAAAGCGATGGACAAGGGGATTGACATCGAGGGAACCGAGGTGAATGTGACCAAGATCATGGCCGAAGATCCCAGGCGCGTGGCCGAAGTGGTGGTGGAATTCTTTTTCCCTGACAAAGGTTACACCGATGGAGAAAAGGAGCTCCTTGAAAGTTTGGCGGGTGTCAGTCCCGTTCCTTTGAGCCTTTCTTCAGAATTGAAGCAAACCGTCCGTTTCCATTGGGCAAAATAAAGTTAACTTTGCAACCATGATATTACTGACAGGAGGGACCGGTCTTGTGGGGTCCCATATATTGTATGACCTGACTTCACGGGGAGAAAAGGTCCGTGCCACACGACGCGATAGCAGCAGCACTGAAGTTGTGGAACGGCTTTTCCGGTATTATGCAGGTGAGGAGGCAGACCAGTTGCTGGAACGCATAGACTGGGTTAATGCCGATCTGGCCGACTATTATTCCATGGAATCCACACTCACAGGAGTAACGCATGTCATTCACTCGGCGGCAATGGTTTCCTTCAATCCCGGGGAAGCGGAAAAAATGCTCAGTGTTAATGCCGAAGGGACGGCCAATATCGTGAATGCAAGCCTGGAAAAAGGCATTGAAAAATTTTGTTTTGTGAGTTCCGTCTCTTCCCTCGGACGACACCCCGAAGGGCAGGAGATAGATGAAGATGTAGAGTGGCAGCCCGATGATAACCGGTCGGCGTATTCACATAGTAAATTCAGGGCTGAGATGGAGGTGTGGCGGGCTTCGAAGGAAGGCCTGTCCGTGATCATTGTTAATCCTTCGGTGATCATCGGTCCTGTGGACTGGAAACGAAGCAGCGGACGGCTTTTTTATTCGGTAAAGAGAGGGATGCCTTTCTATACCGGTGGGGTTACGGGCTTTGTGGATGCACGGGATGTGGCTGCAGCTGTTTCCGAACTCATTAAAAGCGATGTCGTTAACGAGCGGTTCATTCTCAACGGGGAAAATCTCAGCTTTAAAGTTTTTTTCTCAAAAGTGGCCAAAGCATTGAATAAACGTCCCCCACTCCTGAAAGCTACGGAATGGATGACCGGGATTGGCTGGCGGCTCAACCTGATGCTTTGTGCAATAGCAGGAAAAGCTCCGGCCATAACGAAAGATACCGCAAGGGCGGCGCATAACAAATCGTATTACTCCAGCCGGAAATTTTCTGAAAAATTCAACTTCACTTTCCGGTCTATTGATGATGCCGTGCAGAATACAACGCAATGGTACAAAGAACAAAACGGTCAATGAAGCGAAAAAAATCGGGAAAGTCGGATGAAAACGGCAGCCCATCTTCGGCGTCCGGACATTTTTTCAAATGGCTGGCAAAATTAGCCTTTAAGCTGGTAATTGCCGGGTTGGCTTTTATGGCGGTGTTTATGTCACTTGTCTATATCGGGCTTTTTGGCAAAATTCCCGGCGAAGATGAGCTGCATTCCATTCGGAACCATTCTGCCTCGGAGGTATATTCTGCCGATGATCAACTTATAGGAACTTTTTTTCTTGAAAATCGCCGGAACATCAGTAACAGCGATATCTCAGAGCACGTGATCAATGCCCTGATCGCCACCGAGGACAGCCGTTTCTTCGAGCATAAAGGTCTTGACTATGTCAGTATGGGCCGGGTATTGGTGCATTCGGTCATCCTGGGTGATAAATCTTACGGAGGCGGCAGTACCATTAGCCAGCAACTGGCCAAAAACCTGTACCCCAGACGGGATTACAAGGTTTTGTCCTTACCCGTCAACAAAGCGCGGGAAATATTTACCGCTTCACGGCTGGAAGACATCTATTCAAAAGCCGAGATCCTGAACCTTTATTTGAATACCGTTCCTTTCGGAGAAAATGTTTATGGCATTGAAGTGGCTGCCAACCGATTCTTCAGTAAGCCTTCCTCTGATCTGGATCCTCACGAAGCGGCTACCCTCGTGGGGATGCTGGCAGCCAATACTTACTTCAGTCCAAGACTGCATCCCGACAGGAGCATCGAACGCCGGAATATTGTGCTGGACCGTATGATGGAACAGGGATTCCTCTCAGAAGAAGATGGCCTTCGATACCAGGAAATGTCACTTGAGCTCAATTACAGAATACTTGACCGGAACAACGGACCGGCATCATACTTTATGGAGCATATCCGGCGACAGGCTGAGCGGATCCTTGAGGAGCAGTACAACGATTCCATAGACTTGCATACCGACGGCCTTCGATTGTATACCACGCTCGACTCCCGCCTTCAGTCGTTTGCCAATGAGGCACTGAATTCGCATTTGGTGAGACTCCAGGATGAGTTTGATCGTCACTGGAAGGGCATGAAGCCCTGGCAAAGCCGTCCCGAGATCTATGTCTCGGCACTGAAGAATTCTTCCCGCTATCAGGCCCTCTCCGAACAGGGACTAAGTGAAACTGAGATCATGGAAATCATGGAAATACCAATGGATATGGTCATCAGAGAAGAGGGAAAAGAAAAACAGACGAAAATGTCTCCGGCCGATTCGGTTGCATGGTCGTTGAAACAACTCCAGGCCGGATTTCTTGCCGCTAATCCCGCCAACGGACATGTACTGGCCTGGGTGGGCGGACCTTCTTTTAAGTTTTTTCCCTATGATCATGTGCGTTCACGGCGTCAGGTAGGGAGTACTTTTAAGCCTTTTGTTTATGCCACTGCCCTGGAAGAAGGATATGAACCCTGTGATTATATAAACAATGAGCAGCGGACCTACCGGCGTTATGATGATTGGTCCCCTTCCAATACCGACGGGGAACATGAAGGGTTTTATTCATTACAGGGAGGTCTTGTTCATTCCGTTAATACAGTAACGGCTGAGTTGACTGTTGAAACCGGGCCTCATGATGTTGCAGCGTTGGCCCGAAATGCCGGGATAGAGAGCGCAATGCCGGATGTTCCTTCCATTGGACTGGGCACAGCCAATCTTTCGCTATTGGAGATGGTACAGGCTTATACGGCTTTTGCCAATTACGGCAATGGTATTGAACTGCAAAGTCTTTTACGCATAGAAGATGCCCGGGGAGAGGTTTTGTATGATGCACAACCGGCAAAATTACGCGACGCCGCCTTTAGTGAAAAAACCGGCCGTTATATGGTACATTTTCTAAAGGGTGTTGTTGAGCGGGGGACCGCCCGTTCCCTGAATCGTGTATATGGGCTGGAGACCGATTTGGCGGGGAAGACTGGCACAACTCAGGACCATGCCGATGGTTGGTTTATTGGCTTCAGCCCGGGATTAGTGGCCGGGGCCTGGGTTGGTGCTGATCATCCGGGCATCCGTTTCAGGAGCCTGGACCTGGGGCAGGGATCCCACACTGCCTTACCTGTTTTTGCCCGTTTTATGCAAAAAGTGGAGCGTTCCGGTACGGTTTCAGACATTGGGCGACGCTCTTTCTATCCCTTGCCTGAAGATCTTCAGGCCCGTGTGGAGTGTCCCGACTTTTCGGAAGAAGACCCCGATATCGGGTTCTTTGAAAGATTGTTTGGCGGAGACAAAAAAGAAGACAAACAAGAAGAGAAGCAGAAACAGGAAGAAAGAAAGGAAAAGGAAGAAGAAGAGGATGACGGCAAAACGTTATTGGACAAAATGAAAGACATTTTCCGGAAGAAGGATTGATGGTGTGCCATGAGGTTAGCATCCGGATTTTACCCTGTGTAATGGAAATAAAGAAAAAATAAGTTTTCTCAAAGGGGTAGAGTTATTACACAGGGTGAACCCGGGTGTTATGGTGTGGCCATGTCATCCCCGTTATCCAATATTTCACCGATAAAACTTCACCTCATAACAATTAAAAACCCGGTAATACGCGGCATCCATGAGATTAGCACCCGGATTCATCCGGGTGGTTAGGAACCGGCACGTAACCCCCGTTAGCCGGCTTCCAGCCGGCTTTTCCATTTTTCGGGTGGTTGGTGGCGGTCGCATCAAATGGTGGGGGAAGCCCGCTGAAAGTGGGCTGATGGGGGTGAGGCGGCGGTCATTGGTAACACCATGCTGAAGCATGGTGCTATACTCATGGCCCGGTGGTGATGCCGTGGTCATTGGAACCCTAATGCTGAAGCATGGTGCTAATCTCATGGGACCCTCCAATCAAACATCCAACGCTTCCCGCTCTTTGCGTGTCATTCCTTTTACCACCATATCATAGGAATGTCTGATCCATTCCCTGATTTGGTTGTCCGGGATGGTGTTGTCATCGGGGTAGATGGTGTTCCAGTGTTTTTTGTTCATGTGGTAGCCGGGTTGCACGCCTGCATATTGTTCCCTTAATTCCACGGCCCGTTCGGGGTCGCATTTCAGATTTACGTAAAAAGGGCCTTCAATGTCTGTAAGCGCAAAGATCTTTTTCCCCACTCTGAACACGAGAGCGGTTTCATCAAAGGGCATGTCCTCCGATGTGGCGGGTAAAGAGAGGCAGAAATCTCTAAGTTCTTCTATGTTCATATAATCTATGCTTGTGGGTAAAAGGCATTAACAATGTGTTCCATTCTCCATTGTTCTTCGTTTTTGTGGGGGAGCCAGCATATGACATCGAAGCGGGTTTCACAATCCAGATCATTCTGCTCGATGAAAGCTTCAGCGGCTATGACCAGGGCGTTTATCTTGGCAGGAGTGATGGTGTCACGGGGATGTTCGTGAATGCTGCTCTCACGTGTACGTACCTCCACTATGACGAGCTCTTCTCCGTCGAAAGCAATGATGTCCACTTCTTTCCGGTCGTACCTGAAGTTACGGGCCACAATGCGGTACCCTTTTTCGAGAAGATAGGCAGCTGCTTTGTCTTCCCCTTTTTTGCCTAGTTCATTGTGTCGGGCCATAGGTTTGGTTTTTTTTGTTTGTTGAGTTCGAAACTTACAAATCCTGGTCTCACCCCTCGCCAAAAGTTCGACCACGGAATACCGGATTCTTTCTCTCATAAATAAGTTATCTTTCCTCCTTTTCCGTTTACCTGAAGTTTTATCCGGGCACCCATTAACATAGGTTCATTGGGGGTTTCATGGCCGGCAGGAAAATCAAAAAGCACCGGATAGCCATATTGTTTAACTGCTTCATGTATCACACCTCTGGCTGAAAGGGGAAAAGGGGTGGAATTGTTTTTCATATCAGTCAGGTGACCGACCACCAGTCCCGAGAGATTTTTTAGTTTTCCGCCGAGTTTCAGGTTTTGCATCATCCGGTCCAGGTGATAAATCTGTTCGCCCACTTCTTCAATGAAGAGGATCTTCCCGCGGGGATCAAAATCGTATTTCGTTCCACGGAGGGAGCTGAGGATTGATAAATTGCCACCAAAGAGTTGTCCGGAAGTTGAGCCTTCAATATTTAATGGATGCGCTCCTGTCTGGTATTCCAGCCCCTCTCCCTGAAGAAGTTTTATCAGGCGGGACCATTCCGGACCTTCCTCCTGTTGTTCCCCGGGAAGATTAACCGGCATGGGGCCATGGATGGAGACCATACTTTGATGCAGGGATAAACTGGCATGAAATACCGTTATGTCGCTGTATCCCACGATCCATTTTGGCTTTTTCCCCATGCGTGAAAAATCAAGTGCTTCGATGATCCGGGCAGCCCCGTATCCCCCCCGGCAGCACCATATAACGTCCACCTCCGGGTCATCGATCATGGCCTGCATGTCTGCCGTTCTCTCATTATCGCGTGCTGAAAACTGATAATACTGACCCTCTGCATGAGGCGCCCGCCGGCTTCGAAAGCCATGAGCTGCCAGAAAATGCTCCGCACACGGCAACACATTGGGTTCGATTTTACCGGCCGGAGAAACCAGCCCGAATAAAGCCCCTTCTTGAATAAAGGGAGGCATGGAATTGGACATATCTGATGACTTTGGACTAAAGATCGACATCTTTGGTTATCTTTGTGAAGATAAAAAAATCCCGGGGAATATGCGCCCTTTTGGTCGGTTTTCGAGGGTTTACATTCATTTCTGTAAAAGGAAATTATTTGATTTCCAGAGATTTGTTTTTTGTTTTTCGGAAAAATATGTAAAATATCATAAGTTTGCTTTTTCAGAAGTGGGTGGTTAAGCTTGCATGCCTGCTTAACCAAAAGAATCCAACTCAAGTCTAAACTGCTTGAAACACCACTTGTATTTGTGTATTTTGGTTAGAGAAGGATCTTATTAAAGCTGATGCTCAGAAGTTTCCCGTAAGAATTCGACGGTAATGTTGATGTGATTTCAGTAATTTTCCAGAACAAGTTATTTTTCAAATATAAAAATGTCCAGACATCCGGATGCCATGAGTAAATTTAAACGCACATTAGTAACCACAGCCCTGCCTTATGCCAACGGGCCTGTGCATATTGGTCACCTGGCCGGTGTTTATGTGCCGGCCGATATTTATGTCCGTTACCTTCGCCTCAAAGGAGAAGATGTTCTTCATATCGGAGGTTCTGACGAGCACGGGGTGCCTATTACCTTGAAGGCGCGTAATGAAGGGGTGACACCCAAAGATATTGTGGACAAGTATCATAACCTGATCAAAGATTCGTTTGAAGAGTTTGGCATCAGTTTCGATATTTATTCCCGCACCACCAATCAGATGCATCACCGGACAGCTTCAGAGTTCTTCAAAAAATTGTACGACAACGGGGCATTTATCGAGAAGGAAACCGATCAGTATTATGATGAGGAGGCCGGACAATTTCTGGCCGACCGGTACATTACCGGGACCTGCCCTCATTGTAACAATAAAGCGGCTTATGGCGACCAATGTGAAAGTTGTGGTTCTTCGCTCAATGCAACCGATTTGATCGAGCCCAGGTCCATGATCTCGGGGAATGCTCCGGTGATGCGGAAGACCAAACACTGGTACCTGCCCCTGGATCAGTATCAGGGATTTCTGGAAAAATGGATTTTGGAAGAACATAAGGAGTGGAAACCCAACGTTTATGGTCAATGCAAATCCTGGCTCGACCTTGGTCTGCAGCCCCGGGCCGTCAGCCGCGACCTCGACTGGGGCGTGCCTGTCCCCGTGGAAGGCGCTGAAGGAAAAGTCCTGTACGTTTGGTTCGATGCGCCCATCGGATACATATCAGCCACCCGGGAGTTGACCCCCGATTGGGAAAAATACTGGAAAGATCCAGAAACAAGGCTTATCCATTTTATCGGGAAAGACAATATCGTGTTTCACTGCATTGTGTTTCCTACCATGCTCAAAGCCGAGGGTTCTTTTAATCTTCCCGACAACGTGCCTGCTAACGAGTTTCTGAATCTTGAAGGAGACAAGATATCCACTTCACGCAACTGGGCTGTTTGGCTGCACGAATATCTGAGGGATTTTGAAGGGAAGCAGGATGTACTGCGTTACGTACTTACGGCCAATGCTCCTGAGACCAAAGACAACGATTTCACATGGAGGGATTTTCAGGCCCGCAATAACAATGAGTTGGTGGCCATCCTGGGCAACTTTGTTAACCGTGCGGTCGTCCTCACGCACAAATATTTTGATGGCAAAGTTCCGGATATTGGCACCACCACTAATTTTGATACCGAAACGCTTGAGGCCATTCCCGGTTATGTTACCCGGGTAGAGTCCAGTCTTGATCAGTTCAGGTTCAGGGAAGCTTTACGTGAAGCCATGAATCTGGCGCGTCTTGGCAACAAATACCTGGCTGATACTGAGCCATGGAAAATATGGAAGACCGATCCCGGCAGGGTCAAAACCATTCTGAACGTTTCACTTCAGATCACGTCTAACCTGGCCCTTGTGATGGAGCCTTTCCTTCCCTTTACCAGCCAGAAAATGAGGCAAATGCTTAACATGAAGGAGGCCGGCTGGCATGAGTGCGGCAACAATAAATTACTGTCACCCGGGCATGAGATCAATGAAGCCAGCCTGTTGTTCGAAAAAATTGACGATGCCCGCATTCAGGATCAGTATGACAAGCTTATGAAGACTAAGACCGATAATGAGGCCGAAAGTAAAGAGGCTGCCCCGGCCAAAGAAAACATTACGTTCGAAGATTTCTCCTCCATGGACATGCGGGTGGGGACCATTATTGAAGCCGAAAAAGTGCCCAAAACCAAAAAATTGCTGAAGATTAAAGTGGATACCGGAATTGATAAACGAACCGTGGTTTCCGGTATTGCTGAATTTTTCACCCCTGAAGAAATTGTGGGTCGCCAGGTATGTATTCTGGTTAATCTGGCGTCAAGAAAGATCAAAGGCATAGAATCTCAGGGTATGATATTGATGGCAGAAGATGCCAACGGACGTCTGGAATTTGTGGCGCCTGCATCGAAAATCAAGCCGGGGTCCGAAATTCGGTAATCCCCGGTTATTTGTTTCCGGTCAGCAGCCAGATGTTCTCGAAGCGATTTTGTTTTCTGAGGGCAAAAAGTTGCTGTACCGCCTCTTCTCTTCCGGGAAATGCTTTAAGTGATATCCGGTAACGGCCATTGTCGGATTCAAGAATCCTGGCATTGGTATAACCGTCGTTATGCAGTTGATCCAGAACTGATTTTGCCGGCTTTTCGTGCCGGAAACTGGCAGCAATGAGATGGAAAGATTTGTCTGGCTGCTCAGGCGCAGGGGAAGTGACAGTTTCTTCCTCATTTTTCTCCACCGGAGTTTCTTCCTTACGGGCATTTTCAATCTCGTCAGCTTCAATGTTCAGATCTCCTGAAGCAGGCGTTTGATCGGATGTTTCCGTTTGCGTTGTCGTCGGCATCAGTTTTCCGGATTCAATTTGTTGGTGCATGGGCATTTTTAGTTCAGACGTAAAGAGGAACAAACCGGCGAACATGGCAGCCACTGCAGCCCAGTATCTTGGTGAGCGACTCCGGAACAACTGCCGGACCGGCTCTTCATGTTTTTTGGCAGAGGGAGTGTACGGCAACGGTTCGTAATGGAACTCATAAAGACCAAAAGCCGAAGGCAACAGATTGTTCTTTTCTCTCGGGGAGAATTGCAGATTTCCTACGGCATCTTTCCGGAAAGTACCAATGCCCTGAAAACGTACCGATTCACCCTGGTTGATCTTTGTTAGAACATCCGATACAAAAGCATTAATGCGATCAATGCTTTCGTCCCATGAAATCTGTTCACGCTGGCAAAGATGCTTGGCCAGAAGTCCGTCGTTGTGAGAAAGACTACGGTTAAAACCGATCTCTTTCGCAGGTGGTTGGAGTTGATTGCGTTCTGTAACAATCACGGCAGGTTTGTGATTGGCCACAAAACCACCCAGGCCGGGCACAATGACACAGTCGTGCACGCACAAAAGATCCGATATATGTTTTCCGATACTTGCCATACTTGCAAAGGTAATGAATTTATACGCTATGTGCATAGTTTTGTTTTGAACAGATGTTGAAAAGTTGTTGAAAAAAATCTATTCCGGGAATTCATTAAGCAATAATTATCCCCTTTCTGAATGAATTCTCTCCGGGTTTTGTTAATTTTACCCGCTTCATGGATCCTGAACGTCCGGTATTTTTTCCTGACGGAATTGATCCGGTATGAGAGAAAAAATTAAAACAGAATTCCCATGAGCAAACAAATTCTTGTAACCGGTGGTACCGGTTATATTGGTTCTCACACCGTTGTTGAGCTGCAAAACGAAGGTTTCGGTGTTGTGATTGTCGACGACCTGTCCAACTCGGGCATTGAAGTGCTGGATGCCATTGAAAAGATTACGGGCAAACGGCCTGCTTTTGAGCAATTTAATCTCACAGACCGGGATAAGACGGAGGACTTTTTCAAAAGAAATAGCGGCATTGACGCCATTATTCATTTTGCAGCCTTTAAAGCTGTGGGTGAATCGGTGGAAAAGCCTTTGGAATATTACCGGAACAACCTGGTCTCTCTTATGAATCTCCTGGAGAATATGAAGAAATACCAGGTGCCTAATATGGTGTTTAGTTCTAGTTGCACCGTTTACGGGCAGCCCGATCAACTGCCGGTAACAGAGGAGACACCGCGAAAAGAGGCCGAATCGCCTTATGGCAACACCAAGGCCATTTCGGAAGACATCATGCGCGATTTCAGTAAAGCCACCGATAACATCAATTGCATTGCGCTTCGTTATTTCAATCCCATTGGTGCGCATCCTTCTGCACTGATTGGGGAAATGCCTGCCGGTGTGCCCAACAACCTGGTGCCTTTCATCACCCAGACGGCCGCCGGAATTCGTGACGAGCTCAAGGTGTTCGGGGATGATTACAATACGCCCGACGGGACGGCCATTCGTGATTACATCAACGTGGTCGACCTCGCAAAAGCGCATGTGGTTGCCATCAACAGGTTGTTGCAACAAAATCAAAAGGCCGCTTATGAGTATTTCAATGTGGGAACCGGCAATGGCTATTCGGTGATGCAGTTAGTCAAGACTTTCATTGAAGTCACCGGTGTCGATCTGAAATATCGCATTACTGACCGCCGGCCGGGAGATATTGAAAAAATATGGGCCGATACTTCTTATGCCAATAAAGAACTCGGATGGGAGGCTGAAAAATCCCTTGAAGAAACGCTGAAGAGCGCCTGGGAATGGGAAAAGAAAGTCCGAAACATCAGTTGATATGCAAAAAACGATTTTGATAACGGGCGGAGCCGGTTTTATCGGTTCCCATTTGGTTCGTTTGATGGTTAACAAATATCCGGATTACCGGATCCTGAATCTGGATGCCCTGACGTATGCCGGGAATTTAGAGAATTTGACCGATGTGGAGAATTTTCCCAATTATTCTTTTATTAAGGCCGACATAACCGATGCGGATGCTGTAAAAGATATTTTTGAAAAATACCGGCCCGACGGCGTGATTCATCTTGCAGCTGAGTCGCATGTAGACCGGTCCATCAGCGGTCCCATGGCTTTTGTCCGGACCAACGTTACAGGTACTGTCAATCTGCTGGATGCGGCCCGCAAAATCTGGGGAGAGGATCTGGCTGATAAACGATTTTATCATGTGTCCACCGATGAGGTTTATGGTTCTTTGGGCGAAACCGGTTATTTTACAGAAACAACCCCTTACGATCCGCGAAGTCCCTATTCGGCTTCTAAAGCATCAAGCGATCACATGGTCAGGGCGTGGCATCACACTTATGGCCTGCCTGTGCTGATTTCCAATTGCTCCAATAATTACGGGCCCAACCAGTTTCCTGAGAAGTTGATCCCCCTGGCGATTAACAACATTAAGCAGAACAAGCCTGTGCCGGTGTACGGTAAAGGCGAAAACATCCGCGACTGGCTATATGTGGAAGACCATGCCGCAGCCATTGACCTGCTTTTTCATCAGGGCAGAGACGGGGAAACCTATAACATTGGCGGCAATAACGAGTGGACCAATATTGATCTGATCCGGAAACTTTGTGAAGTAATGGACAGGGCTTTGGGCCGACCTGCAGGGACATCGGCCCAACTGATCACGTTTGTGAAGGACCGTGCAGGCCACGATAAGCGCTATGCCATTGATTCTTCCAAGTTGATGAATGAACAGGACTGGAAACCTTCCCTGCAATTTGAGGAAGGGCTTGAAAAGACCGTAAAATGGTATTTGAGCAACGAAGAGTGGCTCAATCGTGTGATTTCGGGCGATTATGCCAGGTATTATGCCCGGCAGTATAACGACCGGTAATTAATTTTTTTTATTCCAGCACCGTGATCTCAGTTCGTTCATTTTCCTGATGATCCTCTTCGGAACAAGGCACGCCATCGGTACAATTGTTTTTTAACCTGGTTTCTCCATATCCCCTGGATGTAAGCCTGGAGGCATCCACCCCTTTTTCTGTAAGGTATTGGACAGCCGACTCAGCTCTTTCCCGGGAGTTGGTCATGTTGGTGCTTGCATCTCCCCTGGAATCGGTGTGAACACCTACCTCGATTTTTTTGTCAGGATTATTTTTTAAGAAGTGTACCAGATGGTCAAGAGCGTTGATGTTCTCTTCCAGTATGCTTACTTCATTGTCGTCATAGTTTACTTTTAACTCAAAGGTGCTTCCGGGCATTGCTTCTTCCATCCGGAGATTCATTTCCCGGTTTAAATTGACAATCCCCGTATCCACCTGCATGGTTGAATAAGATATTATGTGGGGAATGAACCCCCGTTTGTGGAAAGCAATTTGATAATTCGTGTATGGATTAAGCCGGGCATTTAATATGCCATCACGATTCGTGTATGTGGTATCGGTGTCAAAGCTTTCGGAGAAAATAAGAATGGTTGCATCAGGAATGGGTTCATGGTCGCGGGCCCGGGTCACTTTTCCTGTTATTCCGTAATGAGGTTTTGGGTTGATTTCAATTAGTGTCGTGTCTTCCAGGCTTTCAAGATAGAAATTTTCTTCATGAGGAAAAAAGTGATCAACTGCTGTAAATGCCGTGATTTGCCCTGATAAGGAATCCGGGATTTGGAATATTCCCAGTTTGTTGGTGGTTACTTCTTTCAGATAAGTGCCTGTGCTGTCGGTTAAACCAATAATTTCATCCGGCAAAGGTTCGCGGGTCTTACTATTAATGAGGAGACCGGTGTAATTATCTCCCTCTTGTAAGGGCACTTTTTCTTCTTGGAGAGGAGTGTCTTGTTTTGGTTGCGCAAAAGTAACCGGTTCAATGATTTCTAACCGGTAAATGTCATCACTCCCTGTTCCCCCCGGCCGGTTTGATGCGAAAAAGCCATGTTTCCCATCCGGCTGCAAAAAGATGGAAAAGTCATCTTTCTTAGAATTCACCGGAGATCCAATGTTTTTTACAACATATTCACCATCTATCTTTTCGGCAACAAAGATATCAAGTCCTCCCAGGCCCTGGTGCCCATCTGAAGCAAAATAGAGACGCTCTTTTTCGTCAATAAAAGGGAACATTTCATTGCCTTCAGTATTAATTTTATCACCAAGGTTGACCGGTTCTTCCCATGTATCTCCGTCCCGGTCTGCATAATAAATATCGGAATTTCCCCTGCCACCGGGCATGTTCGAGGCAAAATAGAGACGGCTGCCATCTTTGGTCAGAAAGGGATGACCGCATGAATAAGAATCATCGTTAAAAGGCAATTCCCCGGGTTTGCTCCATAGGCCATCGGGTTTCCTGTACGCATAAACAATGCTCAAATTATTAGAACCATCTTCCCCTTCTTTTTTGAATAATGAATGGTATTTATTCCGGGTAAGAAAAATTTCAGTTCCATTTAAGTTGAAGCATAACGGCCCGTCGTGAAAAATGGTACGAAAGTCGGTTATGAAGCGCTCAGGCTTCATGAACCGGCCTTCATTTTTTCTCACTCTGAAAATGTTTAAATAAGGTTTTTTTTCGCGGGCAGTTTCCCTGTCGATCACGAGATTTATTTCCCGTTCAGAAGAAAAGTAAAGGTAACCGCCTTGCATGAAAGGGGCAAAATCGGCATATTCACTGTTGAAGCTAACTTCTTCGATCACCTGTCTTTTCTTTTTCATGATGCTGTCCGCGAACGACCGGGAATCCTGTTGAAGTCTTGTTCTTGAATCCTGCGGGTTTTCGGAATCATACAAGGCCATTATACTGTCGGCACGAGCATATTTCCCATTGTATCTGAGGGCTTTTGCGTAATGGTACAAATGCTCTCCCTTCAGATTCTCTTTTGCCAGGGACGAATAGTTTTCTTCAGCTTTTTCGGATTGGAGAATTTTTAAGTAGGCAAGCGCCAAAAACTTTTTCTCCGAATCCGGGAGAAGATCTTTTTCCTTCAACCTTTCGTAACGTCTGATTGCCTTTGGATACGCCATGTTTTCAAAAGCCTTTCTGGCACGGTTTAAACGGCGGGGGGCTTCAACTTCATTGCTCGTGTTCATGTTGATTTGCCCTTCGGATCCGCTTAATGAGCATGCAAAAAAAATGATGACAAAAAAACTCAGTTTACTCAGGTTCGGCATAGGATTATATTTTTTATCGCTCTAACAAAAATTTCATTGTAGATTTTCAACCAATAGTTTGTTAAAAAAACGTCTAAACACAGAGCACAATAGTCCGTTTAATTTTTTCAAGTATCTCGTTATTAAGTGTTTATGAAATAAAGAGATAAATCATAACTCTCTCATAATAAAAACTTTGCGCCATGGCGTCTTTGCGTTTAGCTTTTTTTAACGGACCATTGAGAGCAATCTTACGCTAATAACTATGGATTCTAACAGATATAACCGCAGAGACCCGATTATCAAAGGGATAATCGATCGGGTTCTGAAGTTTTTCAAGCCCCTTAAAATCAATTGTGTACATTTAAAGGTCTTATTGTGTAAAAATGCATGTATTCAATGCTATGCGATTTATCTTAAATCTTTTATCTAATAATCTGGCGATCTATAATTCAGAAATACCTGGGAGAAACCACTTTCTCTCTGGTAAAACCTGCAAAATCATAACTAATAACGATCTCGTGACTTCCATTATTGAATGTGCTGAGTTCGGACTGCTGAAAATCATAAGAATACCCGAACATTAATTGGTTGTTGACCTGCACGCCGGCCAGTAAAGCAATGGCTTCGTCGTACCGGTAGGAGACGCCGGCCCAATAGGTGTCCCTGATTAAAAGCTGGGTAGTGAAGTCGGTTGAAGACGGTGCTCCTTCGACAAACCTGTTGATTATGGAGGGTTTTAATATCAGCTCGCTGCTTAAATCAAATATCAGTCCGCCCATGAAATAATAGTGCCGCTTGAGATCCCCAAGTGTTCCGGCTGTTGTTTGCTCCCCGTTTAGATCAGTTTGAATAAGTCGGGGAACTGAAGCACCTGCATAATACCTGTCAGAAAAAAGATATAACCCCATTCCCGCGTTGGGTAAAAATTTTTGTTCGGGATTTTCATTGATGTAGGCGTCGGCCTCTCCAAAGTTCAATCCGGTTAGATTTACATGATAATTGTATATCCCTCCCTTGATGCCCATCGACAGCACTGTTTTTTCCGTGATGTTAATCCGGTAGGCATAACTTAAGTTTAAATATTGATTGGATACAGGTCCGTAACTATCCGACACGAGCGACAGGCCAAGGCCCATTTTGTATTTGGTAATCGGTGTATGGACTGTAAAATCGTAGGTGCGTGGAGCTCCTTCCATCCCGATCCACTGCAGACGGGACAATAGGAGCACGTTCAAAGCCTCGCGTGTGCCCGCATAAGCCGGATTGACAGATACAGTATTGAACATGTACTGTGTGTACTGAGGTTCCTGCTGTGCGAAAATTTTTTGTAATCCCGGTGATGATAGTATGATGATAATCAGCAATAAAAGAGTCTTCATCTTATTTGTTCCGCCCCGGTTCAAAAGGTGATGCCGCATAGATTTCCCGATCCTTCTCAGGTCATGAAACAAAGTGAACGCGATTTTTATTTTTCTGTCAAAATGGGCCATGGAATAGAATGTTTTTATCGTGTCAGATAGATGTATCCGCTTAGTTTTTTGTTGTTATCAGCAATGGTGATGACGTAATAGTAGGTCCCAACCGGCAGCTTATTCCCAATTCTGAAACCTTTGTTCGATTCCCCGCTCCAGTTGTTCTCATATTTGTCCTTGCTGTATACGACCTTTCCCCAGCGGTTAAAAACGACCAGACTCACCTTGTCATATTCATCTAACCAAGGGATGATGTAATGGCCATGCTGAGGGGAAAAGCCGTCTCTGACCTCAAGTTCCGTGGTTCCTTTATTGATTTTAATGAAAACCACTGCTGTTCCGCAAAGTGGTGGTGTGCCGTTGTCGCAAACCTCATATGTAAAGCTTTCTGTGCCAACGAAACCATCATCAGGGGTATATGAAAAAGTGCCATCTTCATTAATATCCAGTGTTCCGTTTGCCGGTTGATTCACCGGTGTGGTGTTAATGAACAGGTCATCGTCGTCCGGGTCGCTGTCATTGCTCAGCAATGACCTTCCCGTAAGGGTTGTGTTCTGGTCCACTTCATACTCGTCGTCGGCAGGCGAGGGCGGGTGGTTTTCCTGTTCTTCGGAGTTGTTGTCCGCATTAAGGACATCGATCGTGGCGCTCAGTCCGTGAAAGAATTCGTCTGACATATCTTCTACCACGGTCAGGGTAAGCGAATAAGTGATGTCCCCATCCTCCAGATCGTCGTTCACGCCGGTTACCGTTACGGTTTGCGGTTCGTTCCAGTTATCGGGCGTAAATGAAATTTCATCGGTGTTCAGGGAGCCTTCTGTTTCATCCAGGCCGGTCATGTTTATGACCACATTTGATGTGGGTTGATTGTTCAGCTCGATCGTAAAACTATCTGAAGCTCCGTCTTCTGAGGTTTGGAGAGGATCATTTGCAGGTTCAACAATCAGCTCAGCATTCTCGTTGTCGGCGTTAACCACACCGATTGATGCACTCAGTCCGTGAAAGTTTTCCTCAGACAGATCTTCCACGACCCGGAGTGTAAGGTTATAAAAGATGTCCCCGTCCGCCAGATTGTCGTCCACGCCGGTTACGGTCACGGTTCGTGGATTGTTCCAGTTGTCGGGAGTGAATGTAATATAAGCAACGCTCAGGGAGCCTTCTGTTTCATCCAGTCCGGAAATGTTTATGACCACGTTTGATATGGGTTGATTGTTCAGCTCGATGGTAAAATGATCCGAAGCTCCGTCTTCTGAAGTTTGGAGGGGATCATTCGTGTGTTCTGTAATTAGCTCAGCATTATCGTTGTCGGCATTAAGCACTTCGACAGATGCACTCAGTCCGTGAAAAGTTTCGTCTGACTGATCTTCCACGACCCGGAGTGTAAGGGTATAAGAAATGTCCCCATCCTCCAGATCGTCGTTCACGCCGGTCACTGTCACGGTTTGCGGTTCATCCCAGTTATCGGGCGTGAATGTAATTTCATCCGTGTTCAGGGAGCCTTCTGTTTCATCCAGGCCGGTCATGTTTATGACCACATTTGATGTTGGCCTTGCACTCAGTTCGATTGTGAAATCATCTGAAGTTTCGTTCTCCGAAGTTTGAAGGCTTTCATTTTCTGGAGCAACAATTAGCGCGGCATTGTCATTGTCAGTATTGATCACATCAATTGTTGTGCTCAAACCGTGATAGGCATTATCAGACTGGTCATCTATAACAGCAATCGTTAATGTATATTGAATGTCGCCGTCTACCTCGTCATCATCCACTCCGGTAATGGTGACGACTTGTGGCTGGTCCCAGTTTTCGGATGTGAAAGTTAGCTGTTGCGTGCTGAGTTGGCCTTCGGTGGTGTCCAGACCGCCTATTTCAAGTACGACATCCGATGCTGGTTGCGTATTTAAAACCAGTTCAAAGGTGTCTTGAGTACCTGTTTCGGAAGTGATGGTGCCTGCTTCTGAAATAATCGGTGTAATGCCGGCAATGTCATCATCCAGTATCGTGGCTGTCACTGAATTGTCATCTCCTATTGTGGCATTGGTTGCTGAAGCGATGGAAATGACAATGGTTCTGTCACCGTCTGCTTCCAGGTTATCTTCTCCGGTAAGAAGAATCGTTTCCTGGGTGCTTCCGGCCGGAAAATTCACGGAGGAAGAGGCGCCTGAATAATCTTCTTCACTGGCAGTTCCAGCGTAAGATAAGTCTGCGCGAATTCCCTGAGCTGACGGATGACTCAGAAGAATATTCACGGCTGCTGTGCCCCCGTCCTCTGAAAAAGGTGAGCCTGTGAGTTGAAGATAAACTGAAGGCTGCTCCTGCGCATCTTCAATGGTAATGGTCACGGCCTGGGGCTCCTCAAGATAAGCGTCCCCGCCCTCAACTTCGGATATGTATACCTCGACCTGTTCGTCGCCTTCGTAGATATCATCATCTGTGGCGGTAAGGGTTGCGGTTCCTGAAGTCTCTCCGGCCTCTATGGTGATGGTGTTTGAAGAGAGTTCGTAGTCCTCCTGATTGGTGGAGATGTCGTTCGTGTCCAGGGAGACCTCTACGTCTTCAAAAGTGGCTGTGCTAAGGCTCGCCGTAAGGGTTGAGGCATTGCCCTCCTCAATGGAAAGGGGATCTGCCGAGAGGGTTACCTGTGGCTGCTCCTGCGCATCTTCAATGGTAATGGTAACGGACTGGGGCTCCTCAAGATAAGCGGACCCGCCGTCAACTTCCGAAATGGAGACCTCCACCTCTTCATCTTCTTCATAAATGCCATCATCGATGGCGGACAGCGTTGTGGTGCCTTCAGTTTCTCCTGCATCAATGGTAATGGAGTTTGAAGAAAGGTCGTAGTCATCCTGGCTTGTGGAAATATCGTTTGTGGCCAGAGTGACTGTTACGTCTTCAGAAGTTGGGTTGCTGAGTGTGGCTGTCAGGGTGGTGGATTCGTCTTCCTCTATGGTGGTCGG
>JAWOCV010000059.1:0-30382 GCA_046483585.1 Marinilabilia sp. | reverse complement strand
GCCACGGTGAACAGACATTAACCAATTAACGAATTGACGAATTGACGAATTAACGAATTAACCAATTGACCAATTGACGAATTAACCAGCAACCAGCAACAAGCAACAAGTAACCAGCAACAAGCAACAAGCAACCAATTAAACACTCCCATGCGCATTCATATCAAAAATATGGTTTGTCCCCGCTGCATTATGGCAGTCAGGGAAATTCTTACAGAATCCGGACTTCATCCGGTATCGGTAGAGCTTGGTGTGGCCGAGATCGAAGAAGACGAACTCACCAAAGAACAAGATACAAAACTCAACCAGCGACTTCAGGAGATGGGGTTTGAACGCATAGAAGACCGGAACAAGCAGATGGTGGATAAGATCAAGACCCTCATCATCCAGAAAATTCATCACGATCGTCTGCAACAGGGATTCAACTGGTCAAAATGGATCACCGATAATGTTTACCACGACTACCGTTTTCTAAGCCATTTGTTCTCAGGACTGGAAGGCATCACCATCGAACAGTTCATCATCAAACAAAAAATCGAAAAGGTTAAAGAACTGATCGCTTACCGTCAGATGAATTTTTCTGAAATAGCTTATGCATTGGGATACAGCAGCCCCGCACACATGACCAACCAGTTCCGGAAGATCACTGGTATGACCCCCGGCGAATTCAAAAAATTACGAAACCCCGGAAGAAAAACCATCGATAAAATTAATGAAGAGTGACCCATTGGCAGCGAACGGTTATCCGGATACTAAACCCAAAATGACAAGCAAGTCCAACTTCTGCTGACCCGCCGACTCTCCTGCAAGTTTTTCCGAAAATGATGTAAACATCCCCTCCCCTATTACTCATACCTTTGCCATAAAACAAAGCAGTTATGAGTAAGCAAACCGAAAATAAACACATACTTCCCATCGCCACATCCTCCAGTGATGTGCAGGAAGCTACCATTGCCAAAGCTCTGAAAGATGTTGAAGGCATAAAAGAATGGCAATGGGAGCCAAACAATCAACGCATAACGTTTACCTCCAACGGCACAAATGGGTTCGAAAAGACCATTGATGCATTGAATACCATTGGCATAGATGTCGTTACAAATGAGAAAAACCTGCCGGTGGAGGGCATGTCATGTGCAGCATGTTCTTCAAGTGTAGAAAGCATGCTGAATGCTCAGCCCGGGATTCTGGATGCCGGTGTTAACCTGGCACAAAATACGGTAAAGATCAAATGGGTGCCGGAAAACATCACCCTGGCAGACATGAAAAAAGCCGTCAGTTCCATTGGTTACGACTTAGTCACCGATGAAAATGAGATCAGCGATGAAGCCATGGAAGACGCCCGCCGGAAAAAAAGTCACAAAACCCGTAAACGATTGATATGGGCTGCTGTACTGGCCTTTCCTGTTTTTTTGATCGGCATGTTCTTCCCCGATATGCCTTATGGCAACATCATCATGTGGGTCCTGACCACACCGGTATTATTTATTTTTGGTCGTCACTTTTTCATCAACGCATTTAAACAGGCTCGTCACGGGGCGGCAAACATGGATTCTCTGGTGGCTCTGAGTACGGGGATGGCTTATTTGTTCAGCGTTTTCAACTCCCTGTTTCCGAAGGTATGGACCTCCCAGGGACTGGAAGCCCATGTTTATTTTGAAGCGGCCGCAGTCATCATCGTCTTCATCATGTTGGGGAAATGGCTGGAAGAACGGGCCAAAGAAGGCACTTCTTCAGCCATCCGGAAACTGATGGGGCTTCAACCCAAAACAGTAATCAAACAGCAGGATGATGGGTCCTGGCAGGAAACACCGGTACATTTTGTGGAAGAAGGTGATCTATTACGGGTAAAACCCGGCAACAAGATCCCGGTCGATGGCGAAGTCGCTGACGGCACCTCCAATGTGGATGAAAGCATGGTCACGGGAGAACCTATGCCTGCCCCCAAAAAAAGGGGCAGTAAAGTTTTTACCGGGACCATCAATCAATCGGGAAGCTTCACCATGAAAGCAGAAAAGGTGGGCAGCGATACAGTCCTGGCCCAGATCATCCAAACCGTTCAGGATGCGCAGGCAAGCAAAGCTCCTGTACAAAGGCTGGTTGACAAAGTGGCATCGATATTTGTTCCGGCTGTTATGGCCACAGCCCTGATAACGTTCATGATCTGGATGATCCTGGGCGGAACAGCTTACCTCACCCAGGCCTTGTTGGCGACCATATCCGTGCTGGTTATTGCCTGTCCTTGTGCACTTGGGCTGGCAACACCCACAGCCATTATGGTTGGTGTTGGTCGTGGAGCCACCAACGGAATACTCATCAAAGATGCCACCAGCCTTGAAAAAGGTCATGCCACCAATGCTGTGGTTCTTGACAAGACAGGTACCATCACTGTCGGGAAGCCGGAAGTGACAGATGTGGCAACGGCAGCCGGGCAAAACGAAAATGAGATATTCAGTTTCCTCCATGCCATAGAAAGCCATTCGGAACACCCATTGGCCGGAGCCGTCACACAGTACATTGAAAAGAACAAAACAACTTCAGCGTCTGAGCCTAAAGATTTTCAAAACTTATCGGGCAATGGGCTGAGTGCGGAGATCAACGGCAAAAAGATCCTGGCCGGCAATGAACAACTCCTGCAAAACAATCAGATCTCTGTGCCGGAGAAACTGAAAGAAACAAGCGATCATTGGCAGAATGAGGCCAAAACAGTGATATGGATGGCCATCGACAACCAGGCTGTTGCTGCACTGGCCATCGCCGATAAGATCAAACCCTCGTCATTGGAAGCCATTAAAAGATTGCATCAGCAAGGCATTGAAGTGTATATGCTCACCGGCGATAACGAACAAACAGCTGCTGCAGTGGCCCGTGCTACCGGCATAAAACATTACAAAGCACAGGTCCTGCCAAACGAAAAAGCCGAATTCGTTAAATCCCTGCAGGAACAGAATATGACAGTAGCCATGGTAGGCGACGGCATCAATGATTCCGAAGCTTTGGCTATAGCCGATTTATCCATCGCCATGGGCAAAGGAGCCGATGTGGCTATGGATGTAGCCGCCATGACCATTATTTCATCGGATCTGGAAAAAATTCCGCAAGCGCTTAAGCTTTCTCACAGAACCGTCCGCACCATCCGGCAAAACCTGTTCTGGGCCTTTTTCTATAACGTCATGGCCATACCCGTAGCAGCCGGTATACTCTTTCCGGTTTCAGGATTTTTATTAAACCCCATGATCGCCGGAGCAGCCATGGCATTCAGTTCTGTATCGGTTGTCACCAACAGCCTCAGAGGAAAATACGGTAAAATAGATCGTTAGATTTTTAAATCTAAGACAATATTTAACCTGCATTATTCATAAATTATCTATTACGATGCTCAACTATCGGCAAAACACAAGCGTCCTTATCAAATTTGATTTGAAAATAGTTCACTATTTCCTGCATCAAATTTGTCTGCGGTTGCTTGCGTTTTTTGATATTTGAACATCTCATGACGAAAACTTATGAATAAAGCAGGTAAAATTGACCTTTTCACCAAAGGATGAAATCAAAATTCAACAAACCAAAAAACAGAAATACTATGAAAACACTAAAATTCAAAACAACCGTCAAATGCAACGGATGCATCAAAACCGTCACACCATATCTGGAGAAATCGAACAATATTGCCACATGGGATGTTGATCTGGAAAGCCCTGACCGGACAATGACAGTAGAAACCTCAGGTGATGCTGAAGAAGTAAAAGAACTTCTGAAGGAAGCCGGTTACAAGGCTGAAGATATCTGATTCACAAAAGAGGGAATGTTCAGAAGAGCTTTCTGAACATTCCTCATTATTCAGTCATCAAGCCCGTAAGCGGATTAGAAAAACATATCAAATGAAAACTCTTACAACCATAATTTTAATCTTCACAACCACCGCTATTATGGCACAAAATGACAGCACAAAGTTCTCGTTCAAAGAACTGACGCCGGAAGAAGAACAGGTGATCATCCATAAAGGAACCGAACGCCCATTCACCGGTAAATTTTACGATCACGAAGAAAAAGGTATTTACACCTGCAAGCGTTGCGGGGCTCACCTCTACAAGAGCAGTGATAAATTTGATGCCCGGTGTGGCTGGCCCAGCTTCGATGATGAAATTGAAGGAGCGGTGAAACGTGTCCCCGACGCCGACGGCCGGCGTACAGAAATACTTTGCGCCCAATGCGGGGGACATCTCGGTCACGTCTTCCTTGGCGAAGGATTCACCGATAAAGACACAAGACATTGTGTCAACAGCATTTCCATGGAGTTCATACCGAATGACTCCATCAAATAAAATCCTGAAATCTTATAAAGACTCATCTTTTCATCGGTTGCCTTTTCATATAAGTGAGACTTCGCCAGAGCCACTCAAACGGACCAAAATAAAAATGCTTCAGCCAAAGAATGCTTAAAGGTATTTGCAGAGCAAATATCACAACGGTCAATACGACACCCTGCCACAAAGAGACCTGTCCATAAAGACCAAAACCATAGCTATGAAATAAAACCACCGCAATAATACTTTGCAATAAATAATTGGTTAAGGCCATCCGCCCTACCGGTGCCAATTTTAAAAACAATTTCAGCAACAGCCCCTTGTAAAACATCAAAACAATGGCCGAAACATAAGCCAAAGTCAGAAGAGGCCCGCCAAAACCTGATAAAAGGTAAGAAAGGACCATTAATCCACTCATCTCATTTACGGGAACATTCATGGCTATAACGGCATAACAGATATTCAGCGGTACACCAATTAAAAAACCTGCTTTAAGCCATTTCCTGAAAAATTCCAGATTGGCTTCCAGGTTGGTAAGAAATCCCTTTCGGGCAGCATATTGACCCAAAAGAAACATAGCCAGAACATTGGGATAAAAGAAAATGACAGCAGGTAAAAGCAATCCGTATTCTTTAAGTCGTATACGGAATATTTCAGCAAAACTCCCCTGCTGATAAATCTCCAGGGCCTTACTGGCCAAAGCAACCGCAGATGATTCCTGTTCTTTTAATGCAGCCTCTACCTCTTTGGCTGACTCAGGGTGCATCATAGCCAATTCAATCAATAGCCATGAAATGGCCGTTGCAACTGCGGGAATGAGCAATAAAACCACGACCCATTTAAGAAGACCTTTCCCCGAAACATTGCGAAAAAGTACAAGCAGAAGCCCCAGTAACGCATACCATACCAATATATCTCCAGGCCAGAGCAACAAAACATGTGCAGCTCCGAAAAAGAACAACAGGACAAGGCGCCAAACATAGATTTTAACAGCCTGCCCGGGAGAAGCAGATGGTTTATGCAGAAACAACCAAAACCCATATCCGAACAGAAGGGAAAACAACACATAAAACTTGCTTTCGAACAGAGTCCGTATAAGAAATTCTGCCAATTTATCGGGAAAACTTTCCCATAAAGAAATCGAAGAAAACGAGACAGCAACGGGAGCATTCATCCATTGCATATTGACCATCAGAATGCCCAGAAGAGCAAAACCGCGCAAGACATCCAGAATTACAACACGATCCTGCGCATTAGTAGGAGACAGTTGATGCTGTAACATATTTTTAAAATTTAGGGAGGTTTGTGAGTTGTAAAATTCGAAAGTTTTTTTAAGATTGCCAAAAAAATAATTGCTATGAAGACAAGACGTTCTTTTATTAAAAAACTATCAGCCGGCTCTCTCCTGACGGCAATGACAGTGTTTCCTTTGAAAGCTTCTGAAAAGAATAAAACCATTTCAGATGTACTCATACACCACGTTTTTTTCTGGCTGAAGAACCCTGAAAGTAAAGCAGACCGGAAACAATTTGAAGAGGCCATCCGAAAACTTACCACCATCGAACAGATCCGGGAAAGCCATTTTGGTGTTCCGGCCCCCACCGAAGAGCGGGATGTGGTCGATCATTCCTACACCTACTCCCTGATGCTCATATTCAACAACAAAGAAGATCAGGACAAATACCAGGTCCACCCGGATCACAAAGAATTTGTCGACAAAAATGAGCATTTATGGGAAAAAGTGGCGGTATATGATTCTGTAGATGTATAAGGACCTATAAGATACTGCCCGGAACCAATTATTCATTCATTAAAGGGTCAAACCTCCATCTTTAAAACAAATCCCCTGCAGTTAGGGCCCTGCAGGGGATTTTCAGGTTCTCGGAGTTTTCTCTATGGGCTATGAAAAAAGAGAACCAAAGATTATTCGTCAAATCCTTTCAAGCAAAACCGCATATGCAAGCAGACTTTGCTAAAGGTTAGGAAAATTTCAGGACAAAGGTCTCATGATACCTTATTTTTGAAATAAAAAACCTATTGATAAACACGTACATAATCAATTTTCATTTCAGCAGGAAAAATGGAATCGTCTACCCCATGGAGACCTCCCCAATCGCCTCCGACAGCCACATTCAGTAAAAGGTGAAAACGCTTGTCAAAAGGCCATTGATCCGGTCCTTTTCCGCTGTTTCGGAAAGTAAAAACTTTTTCATCCTCAATAAAGAAATCGATTTTGTCAGCATCCCACTCAATGGCATAGACGTAAAATTCTTCTTCACAACCGGGAACATAACTAGCCTTACCCACCTGGGTTCCGATATTATGGTTGAAAGCTTCGGTATGAACGGTGGTATGAATAGAATCCGGCTCATAGCCCACATGTTCCATAATATCGATCTCACCGCTTTCGGGCCACCCACCATACGCCCAGTCGGTAGGCAACATCCAGATGGCCGGCCAGATACCACGTCCTCCCGGGACTTTGGCCTTCACTTCCACCCTTCCGTAAAGCCAGTCCCCCTTTTCTTTGCTCGTCAAACGGGCTGAGGTATAGCTGAAATCGTTCCAGGATTCACGCCGCGCAGTGATAATTAGATGTGTCCCGTCGACATAGGCATTTTTGTCTCTGTTCGCTGTATAATACTGAAGTTCGTTATTGCCCCAGCCATCTGAGTTACCTGCTGTATCGTAGTTCCATTTGGTTTCATCCGGAAGACCTTCATAATCGAATTCATCACTCCAAACCAGTTCCAGTCCGTCGCTATCGTTACTTTTAGCACAACTGGATCCCAGCAGGACAGAAACCACTGTTATAATTAGAAAACACTTTCTTTCAGGTCTCATAATCGTATACGAAAATATTATTCCTTGACGGCACTTAGAAGCAAAAATCTTAGGCAGAACTTGTATAATTCCAATCAAACACCTCAAAAATTTGTTCAAAAGAATTAAAATTCCTAAAAGGTCAAAAAAAGGGAAGGTGAAGAAAAATCTTCACCATTCCCTGATATAGGTTTTATAGTTGCCTTAATCTATTCAGGCCTGAATACCCAGGTCCAGCCAGTTTCCCATGAGTTGAAAGGCTCATATAGAATTAACTCATCCTCAGTAAGAGATATGATCATGTATTCACCATCGGGGTTACCAACTTCATGGTCGCCTCCCAAAACGTTTGAACCACTTATGGTTAATACCTGATCGGCCACATTAAGTACAAAACTTCCCTCTTCAGGATCGGCATCCGGTCCTGAATAGTAAGTAAAGTTTGCAGCGCCATCCAGATCAAAATGCATCTTCCCGTCCACATCGGGAGGAGGCATTTCACCAGATCCACCAGCATTCCACCAGGCCGTCATATAACTATCCGGATCATTGGGGGGTGACATAAACCACCACAGGCCACCATCTCCAGTTGTTCCGTCAAAAACCCAGGTCTTACCGGCAACCGTATTATCACTAACAAGATCATACCAATCCTGATCAAGCTCATGGTCCAATTCATCTATTTGAACATCGATCGTTTTGGTAAAAAACTCGGCACCAAGCGTTCCTGTAAAGGAAAAAGTTGCTGTTCCGGGAATTGGGTATATAATATTAACCTCGTCAGTGTAGGCGCGTCCCAGGTTATAATCCCAGTATCCCGAAACGCCGTGGGTATTCATCTTTAACGTCAGGTTATTCCCGCCTTCAGTAGCTGAAACGACCTCAAGATCAACACCTTCAACATCTGTAACATTTTTCAACTCTTGCTCTTCAACTATTGGTTCACAGGCCATAAAGGCCAGCAAAGAAAAACCAATCAGAAGGCCAACTATATTCATCTTTTTCATATGCTTACCATTTAAATTCGCAGAATGACAAATCATTATAAAAACTCTTTATCTTATCCCTGCAAATAAGTCGTTATACAATTTATTCCCATCCGGGATTTTGCTCATAAATTCCGTTTGACAAACGAATTTCACTCTCAGGAACCGGTAACAACCCTTTTGTCTCTGTTGGATAATCCACACTGTATGTTTCTTCAACACCGGAATTTCTCACATCGATTTCATAATCAAAAGCTGTCTCAACGTCACCCCACCGAACCAGGTCAAACCAGCGGATTCCTTCAAAAGAGAACTCATACAAACGCTCTTCCTTCAGGGCTTCAAGTGAATAACCATCCAGCGGATCCAATCCGGCACGAACTCTTACTTTATTCATTTCTGTAACAGTCTCAGATATCTCGGAATGCATCAGCAACACATCAGCGAAGCGCATTAAATAAAAGTCCTGAGCAGCCCAAAGCTGCATATCAGCATTGGACCAGTCATACATATAATAAAACATGCCATTAACGCCATCTTCACCACCATGCTGAATAGTAATGTATTTCTTATTGAAAAAGCCGGTTTCATGATCACCTTTATCTCCTTCATAATTTTCAGTTCCCTGTTCCGGGTTACCCAATTCAAGGATAGATCCTTCCTTTCTGGGATCTTCATCATCCCAGTCTCTCCACAAGCGTGGATTTACGGGACCCCAACCCCAGCCCTGACCAAAAGGAACCAGGGAATTATCACGAATTCCAAAAAACAATGGAATACGATTGTTGAAATACTGGCCATAACCCCAATCACCGAAACTGTATCTAACCGAGAACATTGTTTCGTAATTACCGGTTCCAAAAGAAGGCGAATGACCATCTTGTCCGACCCATTCCAGTCCTTCATCCTCAGCCCATGGAAGGACCACTTCTCCTGCACTTTGATTTACATAAGAATAGGGCCATAAGTTTCGAAAATCGCTTGCCAGTCCATAATCACTACTGCTAATACAATCTTCCAAATGACCAAGAACATCAGACTGGGTTACAGATCCGCCATCAGGCAATGGAATTTCATCAGTAGCTTGTCCTTCAATATTGGTCATATAACCCGTATAAAAAAGATAAACACGGGCAAGATAAGCTTGAGCAACCCATTTATTGGCATGACCATATCGGTCTGTTGGAATTTCAGAAAATGGCTTAGCAGGCATCTGGTCAATTGCCGTCAAAAGGTCACTGGCTATCTGGCCAAAAGTTTCACTAAAAGAAGCTCTTGGAACATCTCTGGGTGCATCATACGATAAAATAAGAGGAACACCACCCATAAACTTGGCCAAACGAAAATAGAAAAATGCACGCATAAAATATGCCTCTCCTATAGCCTGGTCTTTAAACTCTTCAGCCTCTTCTTCAATATCAAAAAAGTCAGAAAAATCAGCCTCTGCTGTTCTTTCTATTACAGCATTACTACGGGCTACACCATCATACGTCCGAGTCCAGAGATTACGATATGTATCCTCCTGCGGATCTTCAAAAGCATCCACCCACTTGGCGCTTTTATCATCAGGTCCCCCACCGCCGAGCATCATATCGGAAAGTAAGTTGGCAGCCAAATGTTCGTTACTATGCACATCCGGGGTATACAAGGCATTGTAAACGCCTGCCATGGCTTCATCTATATCCTGTGGTTTGGAATAGAAAGTTTCCAGATTGGGCTCAAAAAGGTTTTTCGTTTCAAGAAAATCATCACCACACCCATTCATCAACAGGAGGGCAACAACTGAAACTGTATATATTATTTTCTTCATATCACTAATGTTTTTTAATTAAAAGGTAATGTTCATTCCCATCATTACGGTTCTGGCTTGCGGATAAAGACCAAGATCAATTCCCGAGGCCCAATCAGCATCATGACCAAAACTAACTTCCGGATCCATACCGGTATAATCAGTGAAGGTATAGAGATTCTTCACACTCAGGTAAAGTTTCGCATCAGAGATAAAATTGACATTTGATAGCATATTGCCAAATTTATACCCTACAGTTAAATTGCTTATTCTTACATAATCTGCATCATGCATGTAAATATCCGATATAAAGTTTGTGTTGCGATGAGAAGAATGGTGCAATCTGGGTAAACGATCAGATGTTCCCTCACCATGCCAGCGATTAAAAATTTCGGAGGTATAGTTTTCATCAAAGCGGTCAGAAAATGAACGGTAAGAACGCATAATCTGCATTCCGAATCGTCCTGTAAGGGTGGTATTTACATAGACCCCCTTATATTCAGCATTTAACTGAGCACCCATTTCAAAATCAGGATTGGGATCGCCCAACATGACTTTGTCGTCTTCATTTATCCTTCCATCATTATTTTGGTCAACAAACCGAACATCACCGGGACGCTGATCACTGAAATAGTAGTCGCCGTCAGGGGTAACATATTCCTCAACTTCAGCCTGATTTTGTAAGAGGCCGTCAGTTTCATAACCGTAGAAAAATCCAATAGGTTTACCTACTTCAGCTCTTGATACTGCGGAGGTTCCCTGAGCCAACACATGTGGAGGACCATGAATAATACCATCAGCATTATCGATACGGGTAATTTCATTTTTATTATGGGCACCGCTTAAACTCACGCCATATTTGAAATCGCCTATCTCATCTCTCCAGCTAAGGGAAATCTCATATCCTGTGTTCTCAATATCTCCCCCATTGATAATAGGGGCATCAGCACCTGCTGTCCCTAATATGGGTGATTGTACCAACCAGTCTTTTGTAACTTTCTGATACCAATCAAATGCTAAACTCAGTCTTGAGTTGTAAAATCGTGAATCCAATCCAATGTTTAACTGCTCGGAAGTTTCCCACGAAATATCTTCATTGGGAACTCTGGCCGGAAAAGCTGTGGTTGAAGAAATAGGTTTGTTATCACCAAAAAAGTAACCGGGACTTGCATATTCAATCGTTGAACTATAGATAAAATTATCAATGGATTGATTACCATTCTGTCCCCAACTTGCACGTAATTTGGCAAAGTCCAAAACTCCTGAAGTACCACCCATAAATGGTTCTTCGGTAAAAACCCAACCTGCGGAAACAGATGGGAACGTTCCCCAGCGATTGCCTTCGGCAAAATTTCCGGAAGCATCAGCACGAATTGTAGCAGCAAGCATATAACGTTCCATATAGTTATATTGGGCCCTTGCCATATATGACATTATCCGTGTGCCTCCTGCAGCATAATCAGATCCCCAGGTATTAATGTTATTGATGCCACTTTTTTCTACATTGTCAAGGTAGGCAAATTCCGGATCCTGGAATCTGGTATCTCCTTTCCAACCACCAACATTCATGTTGATTTGGTTTTTCACCATTTCATGACCAGCCAGCAATGAAAGATTATGACTTCCAAATATATGATCATAGGAAATCGTATTCGACCAGGTCCAGGTATTTCCCCGATACATGCTCTGTTCTGCTCCATCCCTCGTGTTTTCATACAATGTTCCAAGAGAATATGTGGGGTTCCATAACCGGTTATGACCAAACCATGTATCAATACCATAGGTAGAGCGTAAGGTCAAATCTTCAATAGGCTGAATTTCTGCAAAAGCATTACCAATGATCCGATTACTTTTTCCCCAGTTGTGATTATGGCGATAATACAAAACTGCAAGGGGATTATGCTGGTCATTGGCCAATCCATCCAAAGTAGGAGTGAAATTTTCCGGATTGGGCGATTGATCCCAATATGCAGGCATAAGTGGATTTTGTACCAACGCATTATGCAAATCATTCCAGTAAATATTGCCAGTGGCCACACTTCGTTCTTCACTATTGGTATAAGTGATATTCTCACCAATCTTCAAAATATCGTGTTCATCATTTTTTGCAAGGACAAACTCCGTATTCAGCTTGGTGGTAAAACGCTGGAATCCAGCATCAATAAGCTCATTACCAATCATCCCCTCCTGATCAAGATAGGAAACACCAAAGGCATATACCGCATCCTCTTTACTTCCGGAAATATTAAGCGAATGGCTTTGAACGGGTACATCCTGGGTAGTCATCTCATTAATCCAGTTGGTACCTTCCCATCCGTTTTCCAGTCTATCCCAAATATGCTCACCTAATTGATTGCCAAGTTGATCGGGATAGTTATTATTTAGATAAGAATTATTGCTTACAATGGATTCCCAATCATTGGGTTCTAAGCCATTGTTCACACGGCCTTCATCCATAATAAACATATACTCCTGAGCATTTAGCGGATCGAGATTTTTGTAAATGCTCTGAACACCATAATATCCATCGTATTCGATACGCGGCTTTTGTCCCTCTTTCCCTTTTTTTGTGGTAATCAGAACAACTCCGTTAGCAGCTCTTGATCCATAAATAGCTGCTGAAGCAGCATCCTTTAACACATCAATTGATTCAATATCCGATGGATTCAGATAATCAATATCACCTACTGTAACACCATCAACCACATATAATGGGCTTGAGTCCCCGATGGTTCCCATACCCCGAATAACAACATCAGTACCAGCACCAGGCTGACCACTTTCCCGGGTTATACTAATCCCCGGAGCTACTCCCTGAAGAGCTTCCATTGCTGTGGTGGTATTTAGTTCAGCAATGGCTTCACCATCCAAATTTTGATTTGCACCTGTCACAAGTGCTTTCTTCTGAACACCATAACCAACAACAACAACTTCATCAAGGTCGGTTGTACTTTCAACCATTTCTACATCAATGACTGATTGATCGGCAACCACCTCAACAGTTTCCATACCAATAAATGAGAAGACCATCGTTTCCTCACTTTCAAGTGTCAATGAATAGTTTCCATCAATATCGGTAACTGTACCGTTGGTGGTCCCTTTCTCGACGACGCTTACACCCGGAACGGGTTCACCGTCAGATTCAGAAGTTACCGTCCCATTAACTGTAACTTCTTGTTGTGCGAACAACAAGGATGTCCACATCAATAGAAATAAAATCCCTAATGTTTTTCTCATAACAAAACTGATTTGTAAATTTTTATTAATTTCGATGTAAACATACCATTAACTATTATTTTTTAAACATTTTTTAACCTCACAAAAAACTCACTTGTCATGTTTTATTACCTCACAAAAACCTCACTTCCAATTTTTTTTATCACCGTTTTTCAGGGGGTTATTATATTTGTCCACCATCTACTCTACTCAATCTATATTTTAATTGTTTTTAAAAATTTATTTAATGCAACAAAAGGTAAAAGGATCAAATTCTAAAGTTTTATAGCATAAAAACAATATTAATATCCCGGATAATCTTCATGATTTTAATGATGAAAATTTCCATAACCCCTTTCATACAAACCATTTGCAACTGCTGACAGTTAACCCGACATATTAAACCATACCCGACACAAATACATATTTTATAATAGGAGTCACTTTTTAATTCTTATTTAGCCCTTATGTCCATAAAGTACCACTTGCTGTATTATGCCTGCTGAAAATTGCATATAAATTTAGTTTGGAAGTGTTTATTCCATAATTCTGCTTGCCTGAGTACCAGGTTTTTTGTAAAAAAAGGCATGCCTGCACCTGGAAAAGTGCGTTTACCCAGTGGAATACATACTAAAGAAAAGATGTTTTCTAAGAGTTCGGAATTATTACACAGGTTGAAAGTGGCGTTTGTGTTTTTCTCAGGACACCCCGATTTACCCGGTATAATTATTTATAAAGAAAGCGTCCCCTTATTTTTACTAAATTTGCCGGAAAACCAATAAAAGCATGATCGCAGACCTGTTTATCCCCTGTTTCATTGACCAGCTTTATCCAAAAACCGGCTGGAATGTGGTAAAAATATTAGAAAAAGCCGGTGTGGAAGTCAACTACAATCCTCAACAGACCTGTTGTGGTCAACCTACTTTCAACAGCGGTTACTGGAATTCCTCACGTAAAGTGGCCGAAAAGTTTTTAAAAGATTTTCCGCATGACAGACCCATTGTGGTTCCGTCAGCATCATGTGCCGGATACATTCGTAATCACTATCCCGAATTGTTTAAAAACGATCCTGATCATCAGAACGAGGTCAGGAGGGTTTGCCGTAATGTAACCGAACTGACGGATTATCTGGTCAATCACATTAAAATAGAGGATTTCGGAGCCTGCTTTCCACACAAAGTAACTTACCATGACGGCTGCTCAGCTCTCCGGGAATATGGACTACAGGATGAACCCCGGCGGCTGCTTGCCAATGTGGAAGGTCTGGACTTAAAGGAGATGCCTGACAACAGGACCTGCTGTGGATTCGGAGGGACTTTCATGGTCAAATACGTCCCGGTTTCAACGGCAATGGTTGAGCAGAAAGTTGAAAATGCTCTATCAACGGGAGCGGAATATATTATCTCCTCTGAAGCATCTTGTCTGTTAAATATTGAAAGCTATATCAGGAAGAATGAACTTCCGATCAAAACCATGCACATTGCGGATGTACTGGCAAAGTTTTAGTTAAACGGCCCAATGGTTTGATTATTTGGTATATCAACAGCCGGTCAGGGGTAAGCATTTTGAATTTCATGACCCGAAAACAGAAGTCACCCAACCCCGCACAGGATGCTCAATAAAAGAACCCGCAAAGTGAGTGTTAACGAAAAACAGCAGGTTGCTGAATTCAACATGACATCAAATCCATCCCGCCTCTCTGACCGATTCCGGCAATAATGCCATCCGTATTCACACAAACCCGACGCCTGAACGCACAATACTGCTATCCGGCGCAGGATTCAACAATCTTATATGGAAGTTAAAGGATGTTAACAGGTCAGTGCATCTGAAGTTCATTCAATTTCTTATATATTCCTCCCTTACCGATCAATTCGGTATGCGTTCCGGTTTCAACGACCCTGCCTTCATGGAAAACATAGATGCAGTCGGCATTCCGCACGGTTGAAAGCCGGTGGGCAATTACAATGGACGTCCGGTTTTCCATAAGTTTTTCAAGCGCTTCCTGAACAAGCTTTTCCGATTCGGTATCCAGCGCAGAGGTCGCCTCATCCAGAATCATGATGGGGGGATTTTTCAGAACTGCCCTGGCAATACTGATCCGTTGCCGCTGACCTCCGGATAATCGACCGCCACGGTCGCCCACCGTTGTCTGATAACCCTTTTCGGTGGCCATGATAAATTCATGAGCATTGGCCACTCGAGCAGCGTGTTCAACCATTTCAGGTGTGGTTTCATCAACCCCGAAAGCAATGTTATTGTAGATGGTATCGTTAAAAAGGATGGCATCCTGGTTCACATTCCCCATAAGATTACGCAAGTCGTAAATCTTAAGATCGCGAATGTCGATTCCATCGATCAGAATAGCGCCTTCACTCACATCATAAAAGCGCGGCAGGAGGTCTACAAAAGTGGATTTTCCACTGCCCGATTGACCAACCAGCGCAATGGTCTCCCCTTTCGGAATATGAAGGGAAACATCTTTAAGCACAGGGGCCTCCTGATAAGCAAATGATACATGACGGTATTCAATACCCACTTTCAGGTCTTCTATTGGCCGGGCCATGGAAGATTCCTTAATTTTTACGTCAGCCTCCAGAACATTGCTTATACGGTCGTAAGCTGCAAGCCCTTTCTGAATGTTATACATGGCTTTGGAGAAGGCTTTTGCCGGATTGATAATCTGATAAAATATTCCGAGGTACGCCAGAAATTCAGGCGCACCAATATTGCTTGTGTCTGTCAGAATAAGTGTCCCCCCGAACCAAACCAGAATAACAACCACGATGGTCCCCAGAAATTCACTCATAGGATGAGCCAGGTCGCGACGGCGCATCAGCCGGTTCATAATGCCCCGGTATTCTTCAACCTCTTCCCCGAAACGTCTTTTCATGCGATTTTCGGCATTGAAAGCCTTGACAATGCGCAATCCGGAAAGGGTCTCTTCAATGATGCCAAGCAGATCCCCCATCTTGTTCTGGCCTTCACGCGATGTCTTTTTCAGGCTTTTCCCCACTTTCCCGATGATATAACCTGCCACCGGGAGGACTACAAAAACAAAGAGGGTTAGCTTTACACTGAAAAGGAACATGGTGATAAGATAAACCATGATCAATACAGGGTTTTTAAGAAACATGTCGAGTGATGCCATAACGGAATTCTCCACTTCCTGGACATCACCAGTAGAGCGGGCAATAATGTCACCTTTCTTCTCCTCGCTGAAAAACCCGTTGTGAAGCTCAAGAATCTTCTTATATATCTTATCCCGGAGATCGCGTACCACACCGTTGCGAATGCCAATGCTTGTATAGGATGCCAGGTAAGCAAATCCGGTTTTGAAAAAGGTGCCGGTAACCAAAAAGAAGCCCACGAAAAGCAGAGACCAGCCAGGTCCGTATGAATCCTTAAGGCTCGTGATATAGTAATAAAGATTGTGTTTCAGATCATTAAAATTCAACTTCCATTCAACCAGCGAGTAGACTTCATTCTGCTGGGCCAGGATAATCTCAAGCATAGGGATCATCAAAGCCACTGAAAAGACAGCAAAAATGGCTGACAGAAGGTTAAAAAGAACGTTGAATACCAGCAGGTGCTTATAAGGTGGCAGGTACTGCTTCAAAATGGATAAAAAATCCCTCATTCTTAAGATATTAATATAGATTGACGCCGGTATAGTTCTGCGGGGTGAATTGCTTCAATTCTTCTTTCACAGCATCGCTAACATCAAGTGTGTCGATAAACCGGGCAATAGACCCGGCATTAATGGCTTCATTGGTTCGTGTAAGGTCTTTCAGGATCTCGTAAGGATTGGCAAACCCTTCTCGCCGCAAAATGGTCTGCATAGCCTCGGCTACTACACTCCAGTTGTTTTCCAAATCCTTATCAATGGCGTTCCGGTTGATAAGCAGTTTATCCAGCCCCTTCCGGGCAGATTGAATGGCCAGCACCGAATGCGCAAGCGGCATACCGATGTTCCTCAATACCGTACTATCAGTCAAATCGCGTTGAAGACGCGACACAGGCAATTTGGCCGAAAGATGTTCAAAGAGGGCATTGGCCACTCCCAAATTCCCTTCGGCATTTTCAAAATCTATGGGATTCACCTTGTGAGGCATGGCACTGGACCCAACCTCACCTTTTTTGATCTTCTGCTTAAAATATTCCATCATGATATAGCTCCAGAAGTCCCGGCACAGGTCTATCAGGATGGTATTGATGCGTTTGAAATTATCAAATATGGCAGCAAGGTTATCGTAATTGGAGATCTGAGTGGTCAATTGTTCCCGTTCCAGGTTCAGTTTGTCCCCCACAAAGCGGTTACCGAAGGCCACCCAGTCAATCTGCGGGTAAGCAGCCACATGAGCGTTAAAATTCCCTGTGGCACCTCCGAATTTGGCCGGACATGGAATGTCTTTCAACAAAAACAGTTGCCGTTTGAGCCGGTCAACATAAACACGAACTTCTTTCCCCAGCCGTGTGGGAGAAGCTGGCTGACCATGTGTACGGGCAAGCATTGGAACATCCTTCCATTCATTGGAAAGTTCTTCAAGTTTGCTGATGAGCTCTTCAAGAAAAGGATAATAAACATCATGAACCGCATCGCGAAGGGATGCCGGTATGGCCGTATTATTAATATCCTGGGATGTCAGCCCGAAATGAATAAACTCCTTAAAATTCTGAATTCCCAAATCATCAAACTTCTCCTTCAGATAATACTCTACAGCCTTCACATCATGGTTGGTCACCGATTCGATCTCTTTTACACGCTCGGCATCTTCAAGACGGAAATTCCGGTAAACAGACCTAAGCGCATCAAACTTTCCCGGATCAAAACTTTTAAGCTGATCAAGGGGCTCTTCGCAAAGGGCTATGAAATATTCCACCTCAACCATCACCCGGTAGCGAATGAGGGCATATTCCGAGAAATAGAGAGCAAGTCCGTCTACTTTGGACCGGTAACGCCCGTCGATGGGCGATATGGCTGTCAACAAGTGCAGATCCATCATGGCATTTTGTTTTAAAGCCACAAAGGTAGGAATTTTCACCCGGATTATTCATAAATTATCCGTGTAGCCGACAGCGACTAAGATTCAGAAAAAAATTTCAAAAGTTTAACTTCATCTAACTGCATTATTCATAAATCATCTATTCCAAAGCCCCACTAACTACGAAATACAATCATACTCGAAAAAATGATTTGAAAATAGTTCACTCATCCCTTCATCATTTCTTTCTGCAATTAATTCAGGCAAAATGCTTAAAGCCTCCGGAGTGGGGCGATCGAATGGTAAAAAAAGCCCTCCAAAAAACCTGAGCCACGCCAGTGGCGACCCTTTTGCAAACTTGAATGTTTTGCCATACGGTCGCCCTTGCCTGGGCCTTACAAAAAAATCCCCTTTTTTAATTACAACCTACAAATTTCATAAAAAACACAGAACTTGATATTCAGGCACATAAACAAACAACGATCCATTGTCATGACATAAGCGCTTTAAGTTCAGCAATTCAAATCAATTAACCATTATTTTCCTGTTTTTCATCAAACTATTCTTTACAATTATAGCCTTTTGTCTATACATTTACCTGACAAACCAAAAATCAAGGAGTCATGAAAAAATTAACTTACAGATTCAATCGATTAGTGCCCCTGGTCACTATGATCATTATTGCAGGAACGGTTTCCTGTACTAAAGATTTCAATGAAGGTCCTGAAGAAAAAACAGGAGACCTTAAAGATGCTACATTAACTGAAAACATGGAGGTCTGCGGAGAATCAACCTTTAATTTCTGGGCGGGACAAAACATCAATGCCGGCGAGATCAAAGTATCCAATGATGAAGAGAACCTCTATGTAACCTATCATGCGGAAGATGAATGGGAACTTACAGAAGCACATCTTTTTGTGGGCCACATTGATGAACTCCCCCGAACAAAAAAAGGAAACCCCATTCCGGGACAATTTCCGTACAGTGTAGAAGACCTTCCCGAAGGAACCACTCAATACACATTTGTTATTGAACTGGCAGACCTGCCGGATGAAGAATGCCTGGCCATCGTCCCACACGGTGTTGTCGATAATTCAAAAAAAACGGAAACAGCCTGGTTATTGGAAGAAACATTTAAAAACGAATTCGGAGCAAAAAAGTGGGGAGGATTTGCTGAATATTGCAAGGCAGAATGCTTCGAATGTGAAACTGAAAGCTATGCCTGGGGATCGGGAAACAAACTTGATGCAGCTACCGACAGTGCCTTCACAATTGGCTTGTACAACAATATCGATCCGGAAGACGGTGCTTCGTTAAGCAAAAAAATCATAGACAGTGATGTTTATGACGGGGAGATCACAGGATTGATGGAAATCAGTGTCACCGACGGAACATTATTGGTCACAATGGATGATGAGTCCCTTTTGCCGGAGGATAACTATAACATATTTTTCAGCAGGATAGCCTTCTATGCCGGAAGTTTGGATGACCTCACTGAGAACTACAAAGGAGAAAATGGCGCTCTTCTTTATGATGATTTTCCATGGGTGTTCCAATTTTCAGACTGGCCCTCATCTCATGACTTCGAAATTGACCTCGAAGATCTACCCCGCAATGAAGACGATTCTCTTACAATCATAGCAAAAATATATTATTGCATAGAGGAAACCACCACGAACGGACAATAATCTGTCTGTCCGGACGTACCATCAATTTACAGGAAGCAATTGGCTTGGAATATTATCAATCGCCTTTGACGGACAAAAACTAAGTATTGAAGGACAAAAAGCAAAAGCCGGCCAAAAAACATAAAACGGCCGGCTTTTTTGTTTGCAGTCTGGGAAAAAAAACAATACTTTTAATTTAAGGTCTATTCTGAAAAGCAAAAATCCAAATTAATGTTTTACAGGATGGACTCATTTTTTTGTTTGAAAAGGCAACTATGTCGATTATCAAAACTGATATTAAAATTAACCCTGGCTACATCATATTGATGTGCGTCCTGACATTTTTTTCTTCACAACAAAAGATGAAAGCAGAAGATGAATCATTCCAAAACATCCTTTTGCTCAATTCCTACCACTCAACATTCAAATGGACATCCGATATCACCAGAGGCGTTCTGGACGAGTTCGCCGATCCGGGCAAATACCGCGTTTTTGTTGAACACCTGGATGCCAAAAGATTTCAGAACGAAAAACTGACCAAAGATTTTTCCGTGGTCTTCGCCCGTAAATACGATTTCACCAATATAGACGGGGTCATCATAAGTGACAACAAAGCTTTCGATTTTTTTCTGGAACATGGCGATGAAATCTGGGGTGATGTCCCTGTCGCTTTTTGCGGGAACAATAACATTCCCGATTACGATGTGGACACAACTCGTTTCAAAGGAGTAGACGAACAGGTCAATATCGACAGTACATTACAGGTCATAAAAACACTCCAGCCCGGACTTGAAAAACTTATTGTCATATCGGATTCCACACAGAGCGGAACCATTTTCAGCAGGCAATTCCGGGAAGTGGCCGAAAAAAACCATCCCGATCTGCCATACAGGCTTGTGAACGCCCGGACCCCGAGTCAACTGGCTGACACCTTGCAAAGTATATGCCCGGAAAAAAAGGCCATCTATTTGTTGAGCCTTTACATCGACCGGAACGGCATAACCCGGGAAATGGTTCGGGAGGCAGGACTTATCAAAGACAATTGTCCGGCGCCGGTTTACAGCAACTGGAATTTTCTTTTCGATGACTTCATGATGGGAGGCGTAGTGATCAGGGGGTACGATCAGGGACGGGAAGCAGCAAGGATCCTTAAGGAACTTCTGAAGGGGGATCATGACCGGCCGTGGCTCACCCCGCCCCGTGAAACACTGGCTTTTGATTACAAGCAACTGAACAAGGAGACAATAAACAATAAGAGCCTGACAAGCAAAGCTTTATTAATCAATAAGCCCGAAGATTTTTTCGACCAATTTCGCAGGGAAATGCTGATAGCCTTTCTTATTCTCGTGGTTTTGATCTCGATAATAATAATATTGCTCAGGATCATCAACCAAAAAAGAAGGATTGAGAAAAAACTGATCAAGAGCGAAAGTCGTCTGGAAATGGCTCTCGAAGGGGCAAACGAAGGGCTTTGGGATGCAGATCTCATGTCGGGAAAAATTTTCCTGAGTCAACAATTTGCGAAATTACTCCATTACGATACACCCGGCGAAATTGATTTCAATACGGAAAATTACGCCAACCTCTTTCACCCCGAAGACCGTTCGCAGATACCAGAAGCTTTTCAAATGCATAAAAACGGCAACACCCCTCTCTTCATCTGTGAAGCCAGGATTCGGAAGAAATCGGGCCATTTCAACTGGTTTTCCATTCACGGTAAAATCACCGAAAGGGACACCGCCAAACGCCCGTTGCGAATGACCGGAACCATAACCGATATTCAGGCACAAAAGGAGTTTGAAAATCAACTTAAAATGTCCAAAGAACAGGCCGAAGAGGGAGACCGCCTGAAATCGGCATTCCTGGCCAATATGTCGCATGAAATACGCACCCCTATGAATGCCATCCTGGGGTTTACGGATCTTTTAATGAACGATTTTATTGATACGCCCGACTATGACCAATACTTAGGCATGATCAAAAACAGCGGTGAAAACCTGTTGAACCTCATCAACGATATCATTGACATATCAAAAATCGAATCGGGACAACTAAAAATTCAGTGCGAGCACGTAGATGTTCATGAAATTCTTGAAAAGCTGGAAAACATCGCACAAAACCTGATCAACCAAAAAAACAAAAAACTTCGTTTCAGAGTTACCCATGATGTTCCCGACAAACAGTTCTACATCCATACCGATCCTTACCGTCTGCAACAAATCCTGTTAAACCTGATCACCAATGCCATCAAATTTACAGATACAGGCGAAATTGAGGTGGGATACAAACTTCATGATCAAAGAACACTGATCTTTTTCGTGAAAGATACCGGCAAGGGCATTGCCCCTGCACACAAAAACATTATTTTTGAACGATTCCGCCAGATAGATGAAACATCGATCAAAAACCAGGGCGGAACAGGATTGGGACTGGCCATCACCAAAAGCCTGGTAACGATGATGAACGGGGAAATATGGCTACAGTCGGAAAGGGAAAAAGGGGCAGTATTTAGTTTTAGCCTGCCCTGCCGCTGCAATTCTTAACAGTGAGGCATTTAGTCGGGCAAAAATGATCAAAGGAACCCGCCTGGAAGGAAAAACAGTTACAATCAGCTTCATTATGCATTCCTGAGTATCCTCTCATGTATAAAATGGCGCATAAGTTGAAACTGAAGATCTCTTATTCAGAAAATAAGAACATGCACATTTTTTATGAGCCAGAAATATTGAACAATGACGGTCTCCTCAATGAAGATGAATCCCGTCATTGTGTAAAAGTCCTTCGACACTCAAAGGGGGACTCCATTCAGATCATAGACGGGAAGGGAACACGCATGACCGCCACCATTATCGATGCTTCTCCCCGGGCCTGCAGGGTAAAAGCAGTATCACAGGAAACAGCCACCCCACCCCTTCAAAAGTGTCACATCGCCATCGCTCCCACCAAAAGTTCCGACCGTTTTGAATGGTTCCTGGAAAAAAGCACAGAACTGGGCATCGATCGCATTACCCCGATATTGTGTCGTCAATCGGAACGCAAACAGATCAAACCACAACGATTGGAAAGGGTTATCACGGCAGCCACCAAACAGTCGCTCAGGCTCTGGCGTCCCCAACTGGCACCCATGCAATCATTAAAAGATTTTTTGCAAACAGAGCTTTCGCAAAAAAACAGATTTATTGCCTATTGTGAGGAAAAGGACCGCAAAGAACTGATTGATGAACTCAAACACGTCGTTAAAGATGAGGAGATATTGGTTTTGATCGGTCCTGAGGGGGATTTTTCAAGGGAAGAGATTGAAATGGCAATAAAAACGGGATTTACCCCGGTTTCACTGGGTGTCAACAGACTCCGTACCGAAACGGCTGGTATTGCCGCCTGCATGACAATAAAACTCATGCAACAGATGGATTACAAATAATCCTGCAAAGTACGATTCTCAAGATATTTTTTGATCTCTCCCGACATGCGAAGCGACAGATCACCCAGGATACATTCGCCGAAGGGGCAATCCTCCCGGTTTAAAGGGCAGGTTTCCACAGACAGTGGCCCTTCAATAGCCTCATAAATATCAAGTAGGGTGACTTCGGCCGGCTTTTTCTTCAGCATAAAACCGCCTGAGGGGCCCCGCGTAGAGAAAACAAACCCCGCTTTTGACAAGCGTTGCATAATCTTTGCCACGTGGTGACGCGAACTCCCGATGAAATCAGAAATCCGGGCTACGTTCAGCACCTCATCGGACCGGGCAATAAGTACCATACTATGAAGGCCTATGGACGCAGCCTCTGTTAAAGCAACTATGTTTGACATTCCGGATGTATCAATTTAGACTGTTGATCAGACAAATATACTAAAATACACAACAACCCGCGCACCGGGATCATCCGAAAGCGCGGGTTGAGATCATTTCTCGTCCGGGGACTACTGCTCCAGCTGAAGTGTCCGGGTGGTTTGGTCGCAAACTTCAGAAGGACCAAAGTACTGAATGGGCCCGGGATATACGTATTGTGTTTCATTTGCCCATTTTTGCCGGTTGGAAGCAAACGTCTGGAACGGCTTACCTTCAAGTTTCACGAGTGCTTTCTGAATAACAGGCTTCATAGACCCGTGGCGGCGCTCCATATTCATCAGCATGGTAATGGGGATGCCTCCGGCGATCCATTCATCCGAAGCAGCAGAAAGATTACGTACTGCCGTCATATATCCGGTTTTGCCTTCAGCAATAAGAACAGCAGCGGTATTACCCAGCGAATAGGTGTAGTCGGCATCGAAATTGGAAGGTGCGGCACAACGGCCTTCATACCCGAAAAAGTGGCCCTGGGCACTGAATTTGCCTTTGAACTCACCTTTCTTCTTCAGCTTCTTCACCTTGCTCTTCACCATATCGATCAAAAGCTTTTCAGTTTCGATCATTGAAACCTGCACGTTGCCGTGCGGATCACGATCCAGGAGAAGCTGGTTGGCAAAGCTGTTGGGCAGGTGGGTAAACACTTTTGCAGAGGCTTCTGACAATTTGCCGGCCACAAACTCACGACGCTCCTTGTTGGTCTCGAGCGCATTCACTTCAGATTCGTGACTGGCCAAAAGATCATTCAACTCAGAGATCAGTGACTTCATAGCAGGGATGAACTCAACAAGTCCTTCCGGGATAAGAACAGACCCGAAATTATCACCGTTTTCAGCACGCTTCACCACCACGTCAACGATCTGATCAACCACATCATCAAGGGTCATGTTTTTGGCTTCTACTTCCTCGGAGATAATGGCCACATTGGGTTGGGTCTGCAGCGCACATTCAAGTGCAATATGCGAAGCAGAACGGCCCATCAGCTTAATAAAATGGTAATACTTTTTAGCGGAGTTGGCATCACGCTCGATGTTACCGATCAATTCACTATAAACTTTACAGGCAGTGTCAAACCCAAAAGAAGTCTCGATCATTTCATTCTTAAGGTCGCCATCAATGGTTTTGGGTACACCAATAACCTGAACGCCGGCATTGATCTTTTCGAAATATTCAGCCAGTACGGCAGCGTTGGTATTGGAGTCGTCGCCGCCAATAATGACAAGAGCCGAAATATTCAGTTTTTTACAGCTTTCAAGGGTTTGGTCAAACTGCGACTCCTCTTCCAGCTTGGTCCGGCCCGAACCGATAATGTCAAAACCACCGGTATTGCGGTATTCATCAATCACATCGGCTGTGAGTTCCTTGTAATTATTGTCAATCAGTCCTCCGGGACCTCCCAGAAAGCCATACAATTTGCTTTTACTGTTCTGGCTTTTCAGACCATCGAAAAGACCGGAAATCACATTATGGCCACCGGGTGCCTGACCGCCGGAAAGGATCACCCCAACATTAACAGCCGGATAATCTTTCTTTTCCCCGCTTGCCTCGAAAGACAATACAGGCATCCCATAGGTATTGGGAAACGTCTTGGCAATCTCGGCCTCGTCAGCAGCTGACCGGGTTTTTTCACCTTCTACTACTTTCACACCGCCTTGCAGTGACACAGGCAATTTGGGAGCATACTTCTCCCTTGCAATCTGAAGTGGACTTTTTATCATCATTTATTTATTTTATGAGATTTCTTAACAATATAGGGTAATTCAAGTAATAAATTGAAATGCTGGAATCAATTTTTTATCTTTTTCATAACATCCTGATTTTCCACGTGCAAATTTGAAAATATTTTTCCAGAATAGAAAACAATCCCACTAAAACTCATCCGGGGATCCGAGGTCATAAGTCCTCCTCATTTGATAACCCGGAGTCATGGGATGAGTGTTGACCTGGCCGGGTTATGCCCCCCGTGGGTCTGGAAGCAACGGAAGAGGGGCCATTTTCTCCACTTCCAGCGACGGGTGTCCGAACTCACTGGTGATCTGCCCACGGATCAGGTAAACTCCATGCCCCCGGAAAGGCCAGTTACTGACTGTCTGCGGGAAATGAACGGTTTCAAAAAATTCACCATCTGCGTCCAGAAACGTCGCAAAATGCATCATCTGCCGGTTGACAGTTCGCACGTATTTAATGGTAACCAGTTGACCCACAACACGAACCCACCTACCTGTATGTCGCTCCAGGTCCCGTGCTTTCAACTCTCCCCGGAAAGAGGTCTTCAGCATATCGAAAAGCGTGCATCCGACGGGAAATCCCAGCAATTCGATCTCATCATAAGCATCCTCAATGGCCTGTTGTTCAAACGGTGGCAACTGGTACGACTTTGTCCCCGAAGAGAACAAACGGGGCGAATGGTCAGGCTTCTTCTCCCCTGCCAGAAACAGATGGGCTTCCCACAATAGGCGTGGTTTGCTTTTACCAGTAAAACGAAAAGCCCCGAGACGAATAAGCAATATCAACTGCTCACGAGTAGTACCGGTCCGCCGCAGAAAATCCTCAAGTCCTCCGTATTGACCATGACATTCCCGCTCCTGAACGATGCGCACGGCCGTTTTCTGATCCAGGTCCCGTACGTGCACAAATCCCAGGAAAATATCACGCCCCGAGATGGATGTGGCATACTGCCCCCGATTGACACACGGAAGATGAATGATGCCTCCCCACCGCTGTGCTTCATTGACGTAAAGCCAGGTATCATAAAACCCTCCGAAATTATTGATGACAGCCACCATAAATTCCAGCGGATAGTGCGCTTTCAGATAAAGACTCTGAAAACTCTCCACAGCATAAGAAGCCGAATGGGCCTTGGAGAATGAATACCCGGCAAATGACTCGATCTGCCGCCAAACTTCCGAGGTCAGGGTTTCGGGATACCCGTACCGGCGACAATTCTCAAAGAATTTGTCAACAATGCTTTGAAAAGCTTTCCGGGAACGGTATTTTCCGCTCATGGCACGGCGCAGCACGTCGGCATCGGCCAGGTCGAGACCTGCAAAATGGTGGCAAACCTTGATGACATCCTCCTGGTACACCATCACCCCGAAAGTCTCTCCCAATTGCTCCTTCATCACGGGATGGGCATATGCAAACCCTCCGGGATCATGAAAACGCCGGATGTATTCACGCATCATGCCAGATCGTGCCACGCCCGGACGGATAATGGAACTGGCCGCCACCAGTGTCAGATAATCATCACAACGCAACTTTTTAAGCAATCCCCGCATGGCCGGACTCTCGATATAGAAACAACCGGTGGTCTCACCCCTGCGCAATAACTCCTTGATCTGCGCGTCTTTCTTGAAATCATCAATCCGGTGCATGTCGATCTTCTCAGCATGATTATCATATACAATATCAATACACTCACGGATATGACCAATCCCCCGCTGGGAAAGCACATCAAACTTCTCAAAACCGATCTCTTCGGCGGTGTACATATCCCACTGAGTGGCAGGGATTCCCTTGGGCGGCATATCCAGAGCCGTGTAATCAGTAATGGGCGCATCGGAAATAAGAATCCCCCCCGCATGAATGGTCCGTAAATTTGGAAAATCCGCCAGTTGTTGTCCCATTTGTAAAATTTGCCTTTCCACCGGACCGGTATCACTGCCGGGTGACCGCGGTACCAGCCGGTCAATCTCCTCTTTGGGAAGTCCGTAAACTTTGCCCAGCTCACGAACAGCCGCCCGCGCCTGGAATGTTGAAATGGCCCCCAGCAATGCCGTATGTCCCTGCCCGTAACGTTTGAAAATATAGTTCTGAACCTCTTCCCGCTCCCGCCAGGAGTAGTCAATATCAAAATCGGGCGGCGACGAACGTCTGGGATTCAGGAAGCGCTCGAAGTAGAGGTTGAGTTCAACAGGATCCACATCGGTAATCTTCAGGCAATAGGCCACCACACTATTGGCTCCGCTTCCCCGTCCCACGTGGTAAAACCCCCGCGAAAGCGAATACCGGACGATGTCCCAGGTGATAAGAAAATAAGCCGCAAATCCAAGCTTATTGATGATGCCCAGTTCTTTCTCCACCCGTTCGCGGGCCACGCTACCGGAAGATCCGTAGCGCTCTTTCAGCCCCTCCATGGCCAGTTGGGTCAGCAGCCGCTCATCGTCACGGCGACTGCCGGTGTAGGTACTCTTGTTTTTGATCTCCCGGGAATCAAAATCAAATGAGAGTTGTCCCATCAGTCGCTCGGTCGAAGCTACAATTTCAGGTCTGTTGGAAAATGCCTTCCACAACCTGTCGGGAGGCACCATCCAGTCGTAAGGCGACGCCAGATCGGCCGGCGCCACCCTGTCGAGCAGGATATTACGATCGATGGCACGCAAATGGCGATGCAGTTCCATTCCACGCTTGTCGGCAAAAGTAACGGGTTGCCAGATCAGGAGCCGTTCCTGCCGGTATCGCCACGGCGATGTCAGCAATTGATTCAGCTGGAAGTGCCGAATGCCCACATATTCCTGATCGCCCAGTTCCGACGGAGCTTTAGCTCCCCACGGCCACACAACAACCGCGTGATGAAAAACCGGCGGGCGGGGCGGCAACGGTTCTCCACGTAACCGGTAATAACTCAGAAAGCGGTTCAGCTCGCCAAATCCTTTTGTATTGAGTGCAATGCCCGTGTAGAGCCATTGGTTATCATTCCGGAACTCGATGCCAACGAGAGGGGTAATGTTTTTTTCACGACAGGCCTTCACAAACTCAAACGTTCCCGATGTATTGTTGATATCAGTGAGCACGAGCACATCAATGCCACGGGCCGCCGCCTGTGCGGCCAGAGCTTCGGGGGAGAGAGTCCCGAAGCGGAGGCTGTAGTATGATTTTGCAATTATCAAACCGCCCTCCCCACAGCCCCCGCTCCAAACCTGTGTCTGATACGGTCCAGTGCCCGGTAAAGCTCCACCTGACGGGGCGTATCATCAAACAGATCAAGTTGCGGGGCCCCGCTCACCAGGTGCGAAAGCTTCACCCCTACCAGGCGTATCATCACCCGGCGGGTGTAGAGGCGTGTCAGTAGCTCCCTGGCCACGGGAATTAACAGGTGATCGAACGAAGTATAAGGAATTACCTTCTGCAATGTGCGGGTATCAAAATCGCTGTACTTGATCTTTACCGACACACACCCCGTCAGCTTTTCCCGGGCGCGTAACTGGTAGGCCAGTCGTTCGGTCATCTTCACAACCATTGCCATAAGCATTTTCATATCGCCCATATCCTGTTCAAACGTCTGTTCACTGCTGACGGATTTACGTTCAGTGTAAGGCTCCACCGGCGTGGGATCAATGCCGTTGGCCCGTCTCCATATCTCCAGCCCGTTTTTACCCATGGCATGATGCAACATATCGGGAGGCATACGCCCCAGCGTTTCAATGCGGTCAATGCCCATCGACCGCAAAAGTTTAAAGGTCGCCGGTCCGATCATCGGGATCTTGCGAATGGACAATGGCCACAGAAACGGGCGCACTTCGTTGTAAAGCACCTGCTTTTCCCCGTTTGGTTTGGCCTCACCGGTGGCAATCTTCGAAACCGTCTTGTTAACAGAAAGACCAAAAGAGATGGGTAGTCCCGTCTCACGCAAAATCCTGCCACGCAGCTCATGACTCCATTTGAGACATCCAAAGAAGCGGTCCATTCCGGTAAGATCGAGATAATGCTCATCAATGGACGCTTTTTCGTAAAGCGGGGCCGACTCATCAATAATCTGGGTCACCATCCGCGAATAACGGCTATACTCGTCCATATCGCCACGAATGAAAAACGCATGCGGACAAAGCCGCCGGGCCAGCTTCATCGACATGGCCGAATGCACCCCAAACGTACGGGCCTCATAACTACAAGCGGCCACCACGCCGCGGTCCGACATTCCCCCTACGATCACAGGCACGCCTGCAAGACGACTGTTTTGCAGCCGCTCCACCGATACGAAAAACGAATCGAGATCGAAATGCACAATATGCCGGTTTTCAGTATTTATATCCATCTTTTGATTACTTATTAATCTTTTTGCAGATTGTAATTTAATCAAAAAAAGGAAGCAGAGAAAATTTTCTTATCAGAATTTCCTGATTTTTGAACTGAAATGAGCTAGGGAGATGAGGAGCTGATGAACTGGTGAGCTGGTGAGCTGGTGAACTGGTGAGCTAATGAGCAACCTCCTAATTAACGAATTAACCTATTAACGAATTAACCTATTGACCTATTAACCTATTGACCTATTGACCTAATAACCTAACCTGGCAAAGCCAGAACCAAACAGGTTGCAAATATCTCATGAATAGTTGAACTTTGAAAAGAGTTTATTCATCATTCTTGGTTTGTAATATCTTTTATCCTCTTATCATGGATTTATTGACTGTATCCCATAAAACAAAAATCAGCGGAGTTTTAAATTGTTTTGATCGCCTAATATTTACCGGTACTATTCCACAAATTTGCTATGCACAAGGAATGACCACCTACCTATATTCGAATAACATTCGCATTTTCGATTATCCCAAATTTGCAGAACCGTTTAAAAATGTGATACGTAGTAATGCAGAAAAATTAGCTAAAGAGAATAATATTGAAATCGAGTTTGTAGCAAAAACGCATATCCGCAAAGAGGATTTGGTTCAGAAAGTTCTTGAAAAACGAGGTTCACATCCGGGCCTTGTGCATATCCTTTCAGCAATGGAGGCCTGCGGAAGCTATACACCATGGCATAATAAACAA
>JAWOCV010000056.1:0-16509 GCA_046483585.1 Marinilabilia sp. | reverse complement strand
CATGATCATGAAATGGTTCGACCAATATCGCGGTCGTGTAAATGCCTTCACAAGCATCAGCATTTCTTTGGGTTTTTCCAGTTCGCCCATTCTTTTTGATCTTCTCATCCGAAAATGGGAATGGGCCGGTGCCTGGCGGGTTATGGCCATAAGTATTCTGATTATCGCAGTTTTAATATGGCTGTTTTACCGCGACAATCCGGAAGACGAAGGACTGGTACCTGACGGTTGTGCCGGAAAACGGAAAGCATCAAAAAACAAACAACCGGCATTGAGGCAATTTTCCCCCAAAGAAGCATTTAAAACAAGGGCATTCTGGGTATATGCGTTGGTTGTCTCTTTCAATTCGTTTTTTATCACGGGGCTCTCCTTCCATATGGTTGATATTTTTACATCAGCCGGATATGAAAGACAAGAAGCGGTGGCCGCTTTTCTTCCGATATCCATCACTTCGGTAGGGTTCTCTTTATTGTTCAATTTCCTGAGCGACTTCATCGACCTGAAGAAATTGCTTTTGACCATGCTTGGCGGCGCCACCATCTGGAGCATCGGGTTAATCGGTCTCTCAGGGGGTTGGGGACTCATACCGGTCATTGCAGGTGCCGGCATATCGGGTGGATTGTTTGCTGTTCTGAACTCTGTAGCCTGGCCCCGCATGTTCGGGCGACAAAATCTGGGTGCCATTTCGGGACGGGCCATGTCGATGCTTGTTTTCGCCAGTGCTTTGGCTCCGTACCTTTTCAGTCTGTCAAAGACTTTCTTTAACACATACACGGCCATGGGGTGGCTTGGTGCAGGTTTTGTGGCCATCATGTTCATTGCATCGTTTAAAGCCGACAATCCTCAGAAAAAGGAACAGTATTCCGGATGAGTGGATGGTTTTTTGAACTTCTGAGTAATCACCATGCTTGGTGCTCCTAGTTAAACTACGAAGGAGAAGCTAATCTCATGGCCCGGCAAAGTTTCTTCCCAAACATTTCAAAACCGAACGTGTTTTAATCTTAAATCACTTAATATGATCAAAATATTCTCTCTTTTACTGTTGATGGTCTTTTCTCCCCTGACAAGGGGACAAGTCAACGAAAATTCAGACGTTGTTCAGTTCGATAAGGATGAGATGCTGCAACTGGTCAATGAAGCCCGTGCAGAATCGAGACGTTGTGGCGGGAAAAAACACGAAGCCACCCATCCGCTTGTCTGGAACGAAAAGTTGGCCGAGGTGGCATTGGTTCATGCCAACGACATGGCAGACAATGAGTTCTTAGACCATACCGGCTCAGACGGATCAACCATTGTGGTAAGGGTTGAGCGGGAAGATTACGTATGGGGAGCGGTTGGTGAAAATCTGGCAATGGGACCACGATCGGTGGCCGAAGTTGTAGAAGGATGGCTCGACAGTCCTGGGCATTGCAGCAACATCATGAATCCAGATTTCAAGGAACTGGGGGCCGCCATCAGTGATGACGGCAAATATTGGGTGCAGGTTTTTGCGGCCCCGCGTTAAGCTTATTGGTCGCCTGAAGTTTATTTCATGAAACGCCCGGAAATCCAGGCAGAATTGTTCCTGAGCCCCAAAAAATCAAGCCCGCGTGGAACCACATATGCATAAGTCTGCCCGATGCGGAAAACATCTGTCAGGCAGCCAATGAAGCTGGATACCTTACAATCACAAAGGAAGGAAGAAATGGGTCTGCCTGGTTTGATCGGGACAATATGGGAAATCTTTTTGAGACTAAAGCGGGTATCCATTAACCCGGGTTGTTGAATAAAATCAGAAGCTTCTTATACATAATCCTGCAATTTTTGTATATTTAAATAAGTTCCTTTTGGGAAAATTGTGGACTATGAGCCTGTGAGGATTTTAACATCAACAAAAAAACACACCATAGCCTCGTTTAAAGACCTTTTCATGCCTGAGAACCAGCGGATCTTTAGGTAAATTCGTACCCCACGAAACGAATTTGCGTGATAGTTGTGCCTTTGAAAAGTTTAATTTTGACTGTTCATGAATTTAACCATCGAAAACATCCTTTTGATCGGATCTTTTCTCCTGTTATTGAGTGTGATCGCAGGGAAAACGTCCTTCAGATTTGGGATTCCGACACTCATTTTATTCCTGGCAATCGGGATGCTGGCAGGGTCGGAAGGACTGGGTGGCATTCATTTTGATGACCCGGGCCTGGCCCGTTTCATAGGTGTGGTTTCATTGAACTTTATCCTTTTCTCGGGCGGACTCGACACCAATTGGAAATCTGCCCGGCCTATACTTTGGCAAGGTGTTTTTCTTTCCACCCTTGGGGTTTTGCTTACGGCAGTCTCATTGGGAATTTTTGTATGGCTCATCACCGATTTCACAATTTACGAAGGATTGTTGCTGGGATCGATTGTTTCATCCACCGATGCAGCTGCCGTATTTTCCATTTTACGCTCGAAAAAGCTAAAGTTGAAAAGTAATCTTCGACCGCTTCTTGAATTGGAAAGCGGTAGCAACGACCCCATGGCATTTGTCCTCACCATTGCTTTTCTGGAACTGGTCACACATCCGGGACAAGGCCTACTGTCCATACTGCCCCTTTTCCTGTTGCAAATGGGCATCGGAGGTGTTTTAGGTTATTTGAGCGGAAGAACAAGTAAATTTATAATAAACAAAATCGGGCTCGATTTCTACGGCCTTTACCCTGCTCTGGTTATAGCCCTGATGTTTATTACGTTTTCAGTAACCGACGTCCTAAACGGAAATGGATTTCTGGCCGTGTACATTTGTGCCGTGTATCTCGGTAACCAGGAATTGATCCACAAAAAAACCATCCTGCAGGCTTTTGACGGTCTGGCCTGGCTTATGCAGATTGTCCTTTTTCTCACGTTGGGGTTGTTGGTTTTCCCCTCCGAGATCGTTCCCGTCATGGGCATAGGACTGATGGTCTCTTTGTTTTTGATCTTAATTGCACGCCCCCTGAGTGTCATGATCAGCCTTGCACCTTTCAGAATGAAACTGAGACGACGTTTATACACCAGTTGGGTGGGACTCAGAGGGGCTGTCCCTATCGTATTTGCCACCTACCCCTTATTGGCAGGAATCGAAAAAGCCGGAATGATTTTTAATATCGTGTTTTTTGTCTCTCTTACCTCGGTTCTTTTACAAGGTACAACGTTGACAATAGTCGCCAGGTGGTTCAATGTCGTCCTTCCGGATTATGTCAAACCCCGAAAAGGGACCTTCGAGATACTGATGTCCGAAGAAGCAAAAAACATGGTCCGGGAAATTAAACTCCCCGAGTCCAGCACAGCAGCCAATCGCAGAATTGTGGATTTAAAATTCCCCAAATCGGCCATCATTGCCATGATTAAACGTGGCGACAAGTACATCACACCCAACGGTTCAACTGTACTAAAAGGAGGAGATAAACTGGTTGTTCTGTCTGATGATTCAGAAAGCATCAGACAGGTATTGACATGTATAGACAAAGATCACTATGATACTCAAAATGAAAAAACAGAAGAACAAAACCATTAAATAAAAAACAATAGAACCATGGAAAATTTACTCTCATCCGACTTCTGGATGACCCTACTCTCGGAGCTGGGAAAATGGGCCATCAACGAATTGCCCGGCATCATTATAATGGTGATTGCCCTTCTCATTATACTCAGGGCTGTAAAATATTCGACCGATCGACTAAATATAATGTTGATCAGACGGGCCCAACAAGATGACGCAGTGGAAACCACTGAAGCCGAAAAACGCATCAACACCCTGACAAGCATCGTTCACGGCTTGTTGCGTATTGTGCTTTACACGGTATTCATCATTATGCTGCTCAGTAAATTTGCCATTGAAGTAGGCCCACTTCTGGCCGGCGCCGGTATTCTGGGTCTTGCCATTGGCTTCGGGGCCCAGGAGCTTGTTCGTGATTACATATCCGGATTTTTCATGTTGCTGGAAAACCAGATCCGCACAGGAGATGTGGCCATCCTCAACGGCACCGCGGGAGTGGTTGAAAGAATTGAAATGCGGACCACAATGTTGAGGGATCTTTCCGGCGTGGCCCACATATTCCAGAACGGCAAAATTGACAGGCTCTCGAACATGACCAAAGACTGGTCGGCCATGGTTTTCGACATCGGCGTGGCCTATAAAGAAAATGTGGACCAGGTCATGGAGATCATGAAACAGGTGGGCGACGATTTACTAAATGATTCCGAACACGGGCCCAATATCCTTGAGCCTCTTGAAATATTCGGTCTTGATGAGTTTGCCGACAGTGCACTTGTGATCAAGGCCCGGCTTAAGACAAGGCCCATTATGCAGTGGAAGACAGGGCGCGAATACCGTCGCAGGCTCAAAATCGCTTTCGATAAGCAAAACATCGAGATCCCGTTCCCGCATACGACCGTTTACTGGGGCGAAGAAATCGACCCATTGAAGTTACATATGCTGAATGAAGATAAGAAATAACAGGATTATTCTTGTAAATCAGTAAAATTCTTAAGAAATGCCCGGCATGTTTGGTGCCGGGCATTTTTTTGTTTAGTTTTATCCTCCGCATAAACAGGAATTATTGATAATGAGGAACAGAATAATACTTGCGGCGGGCCTCCTGCTTTTTATTTTCCTGCTGGCTTTTGTCTCAGTGAAAGTCAAAATGCCTTACACCATCAATGGTAAAGGCATTTTACTGCCCGAGAAAGAGTGGAAGCTTACCAGAAATCAGGACGGGACAGTCAATAATATTCTACGTGACAACCGGACCCACGGAATATCTTCTTTTTCCTCCACCGAGTTCGGACGTGGTGATCATGCCAATTTCCGGCTCAACGACCAGATATCTCCCAACTGTCATATTTCAAAAGGCGATACCATCGGAGAATTATCATCCCATCAGGAACAAATCAAATTAATGAAACTCGAAAGAGAGCTTCTGGAACAGGAACATATGCTTGCGATCAATCAAACCGGAGATAAGCCCCAGAAAATAAGCAAAGCACGTGAAGAATTGCGTATGGCCGAAGATGATCTGGAAACCGAAAAACGAAGGTTTGAGAGAACCCAACAGTTACATAAACAGGATGTGATTGCAGATCAGGAATACGAAGAAGCCCAAAACCGTTACAATCAAAAAAAGCAAGAGGTATTGATCGCCCGCGCCAACTACGAAGACCTCACAGCCGGATCAAAAAAAGAAGAGAGACAGCTTTACGAAACAAACATACGGGGCATCGAAAAACAAATCAATTCCATCAACGACCGCCTTGATGCCCTCACTATAACCTCTCCTCTTGGGGGGACATTCTCTCCAGGGTACAAAGAGGAGCAAGACGAGGAAAACGTTCTGGCCAGAATTGTCAGTGACAGGAAGAAAATTCTCATGATGCCGGTGGAGATCAGCAATATTCCTTATGTTAAAGAAAACATGAAAGTCATCATTCATAATGACAGAACAAGCAATGAAGTCACAGGTCAGATTCTGAACATCAGTCAAGATGTCAAAACCCTGGACGGCAGACAAACCGTTCTGACCACATCGGTCATAGAAGATGAAGAGTCTGTATTATTCGCTGGCCTAAAAACCGAAGCTACCATCTCGGGAGACTCAGTTTCCGCTTTCAAATATTTCAGCAGAGTGTTCAAAACCATATTCACCAATTGACATCATGGCCCTGCGATACGAACGAAAATACCTGGTTCCAAATGAACTGATCACGTCCTTGCGCAAAAGGCTGCATCCATTTCTTGTGCCCGATCACAATGGTCATATCACACATTTCGGAGTACACCAGTATACGGTGAGAAGCATTTATCTCGATTCAAACGACATGGAATGCTACCGTCAGAAAGAGAGTGGAATAAAGATTCGCCGAAAACTGAGGATCAGGGGATACAACCAGTGGCACCCAAACAGTAAAGTAGTACTGGAGATCAAACGAAAAACAGGCGGTCGCATCGACAAACATCGCTCTATGGTCCATTTTTGTGATCTCAAAGACACCATCCTTACGGGTAATATCGAAGACAATATCCTTCGCGACACTGAAAAAAGTTCACTGGACGATGCCCGCCGTTTTTTCTTTCATCTGAAAAAAAAGCAATATGCGCCCAGCAGCCTGGTAGCTTATGAACGTGAAGCATATCAGGGTAACCTGAACCGGGGGTTGCGAATCACTTTTGACAAAAATATCCGAAGTAAAGTTTTTCCTGATTATGACGAATTGTTTGAAGATAATGAGTTAACGCCCCTTTTCAACAACCATTTTGTCATGGAGATCAAATACTTCTCCGACCGGATGCCAACCTGGGCAAGATCGCTGGTGCAGGAGTTCGGACTGAGAAACGATGCCATATCAAAGTACACCATAGGATACGACGTTGCGCGATACAATAAGAAACTCACATATTGAAAAGCCTATAAGATGCAGGACATACAGACCATTTTCACTTTTAATATTACAGCTGCCGATGTTTTTGCCAATGTCTTTGTGGCCATGTTGTGTGGTTTTATAATCGCATTGCTTTACAAATACACTTATAAGGGACTTAATTACTCTTCGGCATTCACCATTTCGCTGGTAATGCTCACCATGATAACGGCCATTGTGATCATGGTGATCGGAAACAATCTGGCAAGGGCTTTTGGCATGGTGGGGGCTATGTCCATCATACGATTCCGTACCGCTGTAAAAGATGCCTCGGATATCATGTTCATTTTTTTTGCTCTCTCCATCGGACTTGCCGCAGGAGTTAAGCTATATTCCATTGCTTTTTTGGGGACATTCATGGTTGGAGGTGTTTATCTCATCATCAGCAGGTTTCCATTCTTTCTTTCCGGCAAACGGGAATTCCTGATGCATATAAACGCAGATGCCTCCCAAACACAGGATAACCCGTTCGCAGGTTTATTAAGCTCCTACTGCCGAAACCATAAACTGGTCAACGTCCGAACCATTGGTGATGAGGAAAACGGGGAAAGCATGGAATATTCGTATTACATCAATTTAAAAAAAGAACAAAAGGGGAATGAACTAGTCTCAAAACTCAAAAAAATCAAGGGCGTACAACATGTCAACCTCTTCTTCGATGAAGATTAATCCCCTTATTCCAAAACGATTTTCCGGGTAGCAACGCCCTCAGATGTTTCTACTTTCAAAAAATAAACACCTTGTCTGAACTGTTTGACAGCAGTAGTGTGAGATCTGGTTCCGGGCCGCATCTGTTTCACAACTTTCCCGTTGATATCAAAAAGAGAGAGCCGTGATATCACATAAGCCGACTCAACATGAATAACATCACTGGCCGGGATGGGATATATCCGGACCGGCAGGTCATCCCCCTCTCCATTTTCAAGAGTATCACGAATGGCATACCCTTCCAGTGTGACATTGTCAAAACGGTTGTTCCCGGAAGTTCCGGAAGCACTTTCATGTGGGAACAATATTCTGACAGCAAAATCAGGATTATCGCTGACCTCTTCCTCCTTTGAGAGGTCAATTGTAATGCTCTTATATTCGGGTCCGATCTGAATATTTTCTTTCACCGATGTCCAGTTGCCACCTTCTTCAGTACGATATTGCACATCCTCCACCTGAGCCCCGTTGGTTGTCCGTTTTACGGCATATTGCATAACGATCTCTTCGTAGCCGGTAGTGGGCAAATCAAAAACCAGTTCACGGTTCTCTGCAGGATTCCGAACACGAAGAGCCCTCCCCTCTTCTGCACCGTCACGCAGGTTTATTCCGGTTCCATCGTTTACCCGGTCCATATAACCATCACTTTCACCCGCATAACTGATCAGGGCCTCCTCTTCTGTAAGGGTCTGATCGGGAGATTGCGCGTCCAATTCATCATCCCCGGGCAGGTCATTAAAATGCCAGTAGTGGATCAGATCGGTGTCTTCTTCTTCAAAAACAGCAGTCACCCCGGCTTCGTCTGTTAATGAAATCCGGATCTCCCTTTCCTCATAATTATCATCATCCACCTGATCGCCTTCCCAGTGAGAAAACCGATAGCCGGGAACATCAATGGCTTCCAGTGATACGGGAACATCTCTGAAATATTCCCCTTCCCAGGGATATGGCGTTTCTCCTACAGGAATGCCGGGAAGCTCTTTGCTGATGATAATGGAATTTACTTTTACGAGACCCTCTCCCTCTCTGGAAATACTGAGCCCGGCAGTTCCATTCAGATCAAAGGCATCATCCATATGATTGATCACATACCGGGGTCGGTGATTAGCAAATGTTTTCATTGCTTCACCTCTTCCGGTACCACTCCTCCAACGGTTCCGGTGTTCCTCTCTGTGCGGTTCCAGGGTTTCATTAAATGCATTGATGGTGTTCTGAATGTGGTCTGCACGAAAACAACTGTTAAGCTGATCGGCCACAATGTTAATGAACCGGTCATGAAACGTTTGGTTTTCCAGCAATTGCCGGAACAGGCGCGAAGAAAGATCCGATGCATCTTCGTTGAGCACCCGTTCTATGCCATTTTTTGCATGCTCATTATCGCCGTAGAGATTCATTCCGAAATCGGTGTCATATAACATCCATCGCCATTTTCCATCATGGCCCCGGGGTGCATCAAGATACAAGTCATCGGTCCGCTTCCGCCAAAAAGTCATATTATTCTGAGGCCAGTCTGTATTGTAAAAATAGATTTGCGCGGCATAATACTGAGCCAGGCTTTCGGTATCGACCCTGCGGGTGAGCCACTCAAAATGCTGATCAACGTCGGTATTGTTTTGTTCGGCATAATCAACGACCTCAAGAAACCGATCCCGATCTTCGGCATTGCCTTCATCGACATTGCCAAATGGTTCCAGAATGGCCACCTGATCAGGATCCATATCGTAGTGAGCAGCAATATAGTCTTCATCAAACCTTTCACGAATGTTGATAATGCCCCAGAATTCACCGTCAATGAAGTGGACCACCGGCTGCGAGGCCTGAACCGCAAACGGAAGATGCCGGACCAGGTGTTGCATCAGAGCATCCCTGTACATAGTGTCAAAATTGTCATTCCCGGAATTTCTGAGGACAAGCCGGCGAAATTCGGTCACCGCCCTGTCCGGATTGCCGCGTGAAGGAAGATCACCGAAAAAGGGGTAATCAAAGAAATTATCCTCATCATAAGACTTCCGTGCATATAATCTTAATGACTTCATGGGATATGCCCTGGTCCATCCCCCGTGAATTCGAACACCTATATCCTGACGCAAAGCAGGCTCCAGGTCTTCATCAAAATACTCAAAATGCGCCGGTTTTTCCCAATTGTTCCCCCGTTGGTTGTAATTGGCGGGCCGGCCATCATTCCAGTCCTCATCGGGATGGGAGGCATGCCATTCATCCGCAACCTTACCGGGTACATAAATTCCCTTTTCATAATCGAACAAATGCCCCTCGTCTGTTACAATAGACACCACCGGTAGCTGATACCTGGATTTTCCATCAGGTGAAACAAAAAAGGTATGCGTTTCTGCCTCGGAAGAAATGGCATCTTCTTTTACAATACGTGCACGGACCACCGTCCCTTTAAAAATGTTATCCTCCGGCAACTGGGTTGACTCGGAGAATCGCGTGTTGATCTCCGCCAGTTCATAAGATTCTTCATCTCTCTGTTCAATGGTAATAGGTTCGTCATATTTGTAAGATTTTGATTCTCTGTAATGTTTATTCCCACCGGGATAACTGTTGACATATTCGTAAGAGGTCCCATCCAAATGGTCAACATCAGGGAGTGAACCATCCAGAGTGTAATAAATTTCAGCATCAGGATCATCCGTCGTAAGCGCTAGTTCAAACGATGATTCATAAAAACCGCCCGTTTCTGAAAATTCAGGTGTTTCAGTGATGATCTCAGAATAACCTGTGGTCTGATTTAACTCTCCGGGAGTAGGATTTTCGAAATAAACCAAAGGACCATCATCATTTTCTAATCCGTAACTAACATCTGCTGGTATTTCCACCGGCTCTACATAATGCCGGATTTCTTCATGATCATCCGTCAGGATCACGGGTTCCCCCCCTGATGAAATGGCAAAATTGGTATGTAGCTCCTCATTAACGGTGAAAATATGAGAAGCATCAAGGGGGCTTTCTTTTGAACCATCGGGAAGTTCCCATTCCACAGCCAGATTATCTCCACCATAACCTTCCTTCATGAGTGCACTGATGTAATAAAACTCCCCTTCGGTAAGAGTAATCTCTTCCGATTGTTGTTCATCATATTTATCCCATTCCCGACTTTCCGTCCAGAGGGGAACCTCTGCGATCAGTTCGGCATTATGAGGCGTCTCATCATTGCTGAGAAAAAGGCGGGAATTGTCATCTCCGGATATGCGGAAAATATAATCGCCGGTCTGGGGCGCTAAAAGAAGACCGTGCATTCTTTGTCCATAATTGTCATCAACATTCACCGGCGCTTCAAACTGAGTCGTTACGACCTCCCGAAAATCCGGGTCCCCGGGATAACCGGGGTAAGACAACAGGTCATCAACACGCTCGCCCGGGATGCCTTCGTAGACTTCCCGAACGATCCCCTCCGAACGTTCATCCCAATCAGGTCGCCTGTCTTTATTGGATGCCCATACGATCAGATATTCTCCGGGTTCGATGGTAACATCCGGAAAAATCCAACGGAAAAGTTCATCTTCATCGTCTGACAGCCCCCATCCTTCAAGATTGACAGGTTCGTTACCCCGGTTGTAAAGCTCGACCCAATCAGGGTAGTCTCCCTCTGCGTCAGAAAAAGTATCGGAATTGGAGGCCATGATCTCGTTTATGATCACATCTGATTGAGTTTCCTGGGCATAACAATCGATCCCAAAAGGAATAAAAAACATCAGGATAAGAGTGCCCTTAAGAAGGGATACTCCGGGAAGTAATGACGGTAACAACATAGTTTCTCCGGTTTTCAGACTGATAAAACTAACAAAACCAGAGGAAATAAAAAAACAGGGGGTCGGTTAACCGGATTTTCTGCCAGCCGGATCCGTTTGCCAAACAAGGGATTAAAAGCAAAAAGGCCCGAAACGGAAACCATGGGATTCTCCCGTGATTGCTGCTTCGGACCTCAAAATACTAAAAAAAGTCACCTGATGCTATTGAGGTTGTGCCTCAGAAGCGCCCTCTTCAGGTTGGATAGTGAAATAGGCAATGATGTGCAGGATCCAGCCGATAAGCACGACAAGGCCTCCAATCAGGATAATGGAGGCTATGGCTCCTATGAAATAAAGCATTCCTGCTGTCCGGAAATAATTCACCCCGGTCTCGGCGGCAAGAACCTTCAAAGCCTGAAAAAGAAAATAAAATCCGACAATGGCTGCAGCGAGCATCACGATGAAGCCAACGATCGTTAAACCACTCTCAAAAATCAGGGAAGTCAGGTTTTGTATTTCAAATTCCTGCATATTTCCCTGGCTGGCACCAGAAAATATGGCAGCTCCCAAAAGGGCTCCTCCAACTATGTTACCGACAACAATAATGATGGTTCCCGTCAGAGACTTTTTAAAAATCTCTGGTTTTTCATACACTTTCGAGAAATTGTAATGGGAGATTAACAGCAGTACGAGCGCGGCCAGTCCGGCCAGAGAGCCAAGCATGGGGATGATTACTGCAATGGGCAGCAAAATACCCACACGTCCGAGAGTAATGGCTTGTTTTCTCATAATCAAATGTTTTTTGTTATTCCTACTCGTAAGGCTTTTCGGATTTCGCCCCCGGAAAAACAGTTGACCCGGGAAATATGAAAGCTTATTTTACCCAACCGAAGATGACATATGCCCTCTTTTCCGTCAATTTTCCCTCTGAGTGACATTTCACAAACGTCTCCCGAATATATTAATTTTTAATTGTTTTTTCAATTTTTTCTTTTTGTTTAATGGCGATTTTCTAAAGCTAAAGCCCCTGAATACTGGCATTCAATTCAAAAATTTAAATAACCCCGCACTTTATCAAATATTTTACTCTATGTTTTGAAATTTAAGTTGTTTTTTATTTTTTTTGTATAAATAGGAAGCTCAAAAAACAAAGACCCTGTATTTTGCTCTTTCCTGCCCTGCCCAGGCAAATTCGGCATCATCCAAACCTTTCCTTTTTATGCGCCTTAATCATAACATCCCTGTTTTCATTATTGCCTCACTGTTGATGTTCCTCTCATTGAATGTGAAATCACAAGTGGACAATACGCTTTGGTTTGTGGCTCCGGAAGTCACAAACGATCACGGAGATGCCGAAGTTGTACTTCGGATCACGGCTTTTGACCAGGATGCGGAAGTCACCATCTCCATGCATTCCGATCCGGGTTTCAATCCCCGGACAATTAACGTGGCCGCCAACAGTCAGGAGACGTTTCAGTTTGCCGGTCCCGACGTTGTTGAAAACCGACCGGCAGATCAGGTCAATAACAAAGGGGTCCTGATCACTTCAGATGTGGACATTTCAGCTTATTATGAAGTCACCCACGGCAATAACCCCGACAAGTTCACCCTGAAAGGTGACAATGCGCTCGGAACCAATTTTTTGTCCAATCCCAAAATACGTTTCAGAACCATCCTTACAGTATTCCGGCAAGAGAACATGTCGACATTGTTGCCACAGAAGACGGAACCGAAATAGAGATCACCGTCACCGATGAAGTGGTCGGTCATCCGGCCGGAAGTACTTTCACCGTGAGTCTGGGTCGTGGAGAAACTTATTCGGTGACATCCACATCCCCCGAGGCATCCCGCCATCTTGGCGGAACGCAGATCACCTCCAACAAACCCATTGCCGTAACCATTTCCGACGATTCCATAGAACAACCTGGTGAGGCAGGGTGCTGGGACCTGATTGGGGACCAGTTGATACCGACCAGTATTCTCGGAACCGAATACATAGCCATGAATACCCTCTACGGACAAGGCATCAGTGGCGGCATTCACAAAGTATTTCTGCTTGCTGTAGAAGACGGGACATTCCTGTATGTCAACGGGGATGATCACCCCAAGGTGGAACTGGATCAGGGAGAAATGCATGAACTCGACATCACCGGTAATGCACTCTACCTCCATTCCAATAAGCCGTTTTATGCCTATCAAATAACCGGCATCCCGCACGAGGGTCCCAACCCGCCGGCAGGCACAGAACTTGGAAGCGCCGTTCTGCCCAACATCACCTGCACGGGTTCTTCCAGTGTTTCATTCACACGCACACTCAATCAGCGGTTTTTTGTCCAGCTAATGACAGAAGAGAGTAACCGGAATTCCTTCCAGATTGAAGGTCCGGATGACGGAAGTGGCAATAACCCCGCTGAATTTCTTGACGATCTTGAATGGGAACCCGTCGAAGGAACCGATCAAAACGGAGGTGGAGAACAATGGTATACCACCACCGAAATGGCCCATTACCAATGGACTGTAGACGGTGTTGCCAGTCCTGAAGACACCCTGAACATTACAGATGCAAACGGATGTGAAACAACCGGAAAAATGGTCCTGAACCACCTGCCATCACCGGACTTCAGTCTGGGAGATGACCGCGAAAAATGTGATGGGCATCCGATCTGGCACAAGATTTCACCACAAACACCCACTACAACCTCATGGGTGGCTTCAATTTCGATCTCACACAAGAATTCAACTTAAAAATCTCGGGTTTGCACCGGATCATAGAAAATGAAATATCGGTCACCGATGTGGGGGTCCGGGGCCGATATGACAATATGATCCGGCTGGCTGCAAACTACAGAATAAATCATGCAGCGGGCTTAATTCTGGGAATGCAGGTAACCCCGAACATCGATGTGGCTTACTCCTATGAAATACCTACAGGTTCTTTTTCATTGCCCCGGCGGGGAAGTCATGAACTTCCAATCATTTTTGACTTCACCGACAATCTGATTCCCAAACGGAAAAGGCGGTTCCTCAAAAAGAGATCGAGGGAGGAAGAGGAAGCGGAAACCATGAATTCCATAAGGTATTTTTAATACCCCATCCTTTACTTTTCCGGCTTTTTTATGTATTATTCAAACTGTAAAAACAGATCTGAATTCTTTAAAGCCTATGTATACAAACTTAAAAACATGGCCCGGTCGGCCTTATCCCCTGGGAGCCAACTTCGACGGAGAAGGCGTTAACTTTACACTCTTCTCCGAAAATGCCCACGGGGTGGAACTCTGCCTGTTCGACACCAATGGGAAAGAAACCCGCGTGAAAGTGACCGAACGCACACACAACAACTGGCACATCTATCTGCCCGGGATTAAGCCGGGTCAGCGATATGGATACCGGGTCCACGGCCCTTATGAGCCCGGAAACGGCGCCCGTTTCAATGCCAATAAACTGCTCATCGACCCCTACGCAAGGGCCCTGGACGGCACCATACAATGGGACAAGGCACTTTACGGTTACAAGCCCGGAAACAAAAAGAAGGACCTCTCTTTCAATGATGCCGACAGTGCTCCTTTCATACCCAAAAGCGTAGTAATCAGCGACGATTTCGACTGGAACGGCGACCGCCGTCTGGACATCCCCCAACATGAGACCGTCATCTATGAAATGCATGTAAAGGGTTTCTCGAAACTGGCTCATGAAATTCCCGAAGAGTTAAGAGGCAAATATGCCGGAGTGGCCCATCCCAATAGCATCGCATATTTCCAAAAGCTGGGGGTAAATGCCGTGGAACTGATGCCCATACACCAATTCGTGGCCGATCACCGGCTGGTGGACATGGGGCTGACCAACTACTGGGGATACAATACCATCGGATATTTTGCACCCGATGTCCGTTATGCATCCTCCGGAACCGGAGGGGAGCAGGTCAGGGAATTCAAGCAAATGGTGAAAGACCTTCATGCCGCAGGCATTGAAGTCATTCTTGATGTGGTTTACAACCATACCGGTGAGGGGGATCACCTGGGACCGACCCTCAGCTTCAGAGGGATTGACAATGTCTCCTATTACCGCCTTTTGGAAGAAGATCCCCGCTATTATGTCGATTATACAGGCACCGGCAACACCATGAACACAGTTCATCCCACAATCCTGCGCCTCATCATGGACAGCCTGCGCTATTGGGTCAATGAAATGCATGTAGACGGCTTCCGCTTTGACCTGGCCCCCGTGTTGGCAAGAGAATTCGACGACGTGGACAAATGGGGCTCGTTTTTCGATGTCCTGCACCAGGATCCGGTCCTTTCACAGGTCAAACTCATCGCCGAACCCTGGGACCTGGGTGAAAACGGATACCAGGTGGGGAACTTCCCGGCCGGATGGATGGAATGGAATGCCAAATACCGTGATTGCATGAGGGAATTCTGGAAAGGCGATGATGAAATGCTGCCTGAATTTGCCAACCGACTTACCGGAAGTTCCGACCTCTATTTCGACAACTGGCGAACACCAACGGCCAGCATCAACTTCATCACCGCTCATGACGGTTTTACGATGCTCGATCTGGTTTCGTACAACGAAAAGCACAATGAGGCCAACGGTGAAAACAATCAGGACGGCGAAGATTATAACCGCTCATGGAACCATGGCGTGGAAGGGCCAACCGACGATGAAAACATCAACACGCTGCGGAAGCAACAGGTTCGCAACTTCCTGGCGACCCTCTTTCTTTCTCAGGGTGTACCAATGCTCACAGCAGGCGATGAGCTGGGACGAACGCAAAATGGCAACAACAATGCTTATTGCCAGGACAACGAAATATCCTGGATCAACTGGGACAAAAAAGATGAGCAATTGATCGAATATACTTCCCGGCTCATCCACTTCAGACGTAAACACCATGTGTTCTGTCGCCGAAAATGGTTCAAATACCAGCCGATCAAAGGAGAAGATGTCACCGATATCGAATGGTTCTCACCGGACGGAACGGAAATGAGCCGGGAACACTGGGAATCAGTCTGTGCCAAGTCCCTTGGTGTATTCCTGTCGGGACAAGGTATCCGGTCTGTTTCGAAAAAAGGAGAGCCTGTGAAGGATGACAGTTTCTATCTCATGTTCAACTCATATTACGACCGGATAACCTTCAACCTTCCCGGAGAAAAATGGGGGAAGAGCTGGCGGAAAGTCATGGATACCTTTGATGCCACATTTCATGACAACGGCGGCGGGGATGTGTTGAATGCCGGACAGGAAGTGGAAGTTCAGGGACGCTCGGTGGTACTATTGGAAGAAGTATCAGCACCGTAACTTTGATCATGAAAACCAGGTACAGCAATCTCCGTCAGAATTATGGAAACAACTCTTTTCAGCCAACAACCCGGAGTAAGATGGAATCCGGTGAGCCGGAAAGAACATCCTGATAAACGGACTCACTCTCAAAAAATCAAATTTAAGATTCCTAAGATGTTCCGAAAGGATACACTTTTATTAATCACCTAAAAACAGTAAATTTGTTTGAAGCTGCGCTTGTTCGTCATGGTTTTTAGCAGCCAAACAACAAAATAATAATCCAGCCAATCTATGTACAATCCCGTTTCCACTTACCGTCTCCAGTTCAACAAGAACTTCACTTTCGCGGACGCCCGTCAAC